>JBJOQV010000315.1:0-4782 GCA_046049785.1 Pseudomonadota bacterium | reverse complement strand
AGATTGACCTTGCCTGTAACTAATTCAGGCACGGCATTTCCGATGGCCATGATCAGCCGCCCCAGATTCGGATCGCTGGCAAAAAACGCGGTCTTCACCAGTGGCGATTGCGCGATGAACTTGCCCACGCGGTGCGCTTCATCAGCGCTTTTGGCGTTTTCTACCTCGATGGTGATCAGCTTGGTGGCGCCTTCACCATCGCGCGCGATTTTGATGGCGAGTTCTTGCGCAACGCCCGCCAGCGCGGCGCGCAGGGCACCATAGCGCGCATCTTTATCGTCGCGGATTTCTGCATTGCCGGCCTTGCCGGTGGCCATCAAGACAAAGCTGTCGTTGGTGGAGGTATCGCCATCCACCGTGACGCGGTTAAACGATGCATCGGCCACTTCTTTCACCAGTTGCTGCAGCGCGGTTTGCGACACGCGCGCATCCGTGGCCAGATAGGCGAGCATGGTGGCCATGTTCGGTTGCAACATGCCCACGCCCTTGGCGATGCCGGTCACAGTGACCGTGGCGCCATCAATCGTGACGCGTTCGCTTACCGCTTTGGCGATGGTATCGGTCGTCATGATCGCTGCGGCGGCGTCGCACCACGCGTCTTGCGTGAGCGAGGCAACGGCTTCGGGCAGCGCCGCTTCGATTTTTTCAATCGGCAGATGCTCCAGAATCACGCCGGTGGAAAACGGCAGCACCTGCTCCGCGCCGCATTGCAAATGCGTGGCTACCGCCTGGCAGGAGCGCAGCGCTGCGTCAATGCCACGCTGGCCGGTGCCGCAGTTGGCGTTGCCGGCATTGACGATCAGCGCGCGGATTTCCGAGGCGTTTTGCAAATGCTTGCGGCACACCTGCACCGGCGCAGCGGCAAACGCGTTTTGCGTGAATACACCGGCCACGCGCGTGCCGGGCGCAAGGCGCATCAGCATCACGTCACGCCGCTCCCATTTTTTGATGTGCGCCTTCGCAAAGCCAACTTCCACGCCGGGCACGGCAAAAATGTCAGCGGGGTTGGGCGGGAGCAGATTAACGGCCATGGCGCGCTTTCGCAGAGTAATTGCGCGCCATTGTAAGTAATAGCGCCCTCACCCTAGCCCTCTCCCGCACGCGGGAGAGGGGACTAATCGACTTTCGCCCCCGATACCTTGACCACACCGGCCCACTTATTCATTTCCGCCGCAATATGGGCGGCAAATTGCTCAGGCGTATTGCCCACCGGCTCAGCCCCTTGCGCAAGAAGCTTCTCACGCATGTCCGGTGCGGCCAGCGCTTTGCTCACCTCGGCAGACAGTTTGGCAACGATGTCTTTGGGCGTGCCAGCCGGTGCGAGCAGGCCAAACCAGGAGCTGGCCTCGTAACTGGGCAGCGCAGCGGCCTGCGCGATGGTGGGCACGCCGGGCAGCGCGGCAGACGGTTTGCTCGATGTCACCGCCAGCGCCTTGAGCTTGCCGCTTTTGATGTGCGGCAGGCTACTTGGCAGATTGTCGAACATCACATCCATGCTGCCGCCGATCAAATCTGTCAGCGCCGGCGCAGAGCCGCGGTAGGGAAAATGCACCATGAAGGTTTTGGTCTGACTCTTGAACAGCTCGCCGGCCAAATGGATGCTGGTGCCGTTGCCGCTACTGGCCATGTTGACCTTGCCGGGGTTGGCGCGTAGATAACGCACAAACGCAGCGGTATCCGCAATCTGATGCTTTTCAGCAAACGCGGCGTTGAGCACAAGCACGTTGGGCACCGCGGCCACCAGCGTGACCGGGGCGAAGTCGCGCTTGGCGTCGTAGGGCATTTTGGGATACAGCGCCGGGTTGATGCCATGCGTGCCAACCGTGCCCATCACAAGCGTGTAGCCATCGGCCGGTGCTTTAGCTACAAGATCGGCGCCGATATTGCCGCCCGCACCGGGTTTGTTGTCGATCACCACCGGCTGGCCCCAAGCTTTTTGCAGTTCCGCACCAACTGCGCGGGCCAGAATATCGGTGGTGCCGCCCGCGGCAAAGGGCACGACGATCCGGATCGGCTTGGCGGGATAGGCCGCCTGCGAAAAGGCTGGCAGCGCAAACGCCCAGCCGCAGACGCCCAGAAATGCGAGCGCGGCGCGGCGCAACACGCCGCTTGATGAACGGTCAGCCATGGGTGTGTCTCCTGAATCTTGTTGTCGGATAAGCGTAGCACTTGCCCGCCTCATGCACGCCCAAAAAGAAGAGGTAGCGCAATATCCATGCGCCTTTTCAAGCATTTTTGCCTGAAAATGCGCATGGATATTGCGTAGTGGCGTTCTTGAAATCTACTTTGCGAAGCGTCCACAACGCACCGCGACCGCGCGTGGCAACGGAGCGGCGCGGCGAGCGAGTTTCGAAAACGGGCGCTTTCTGTCATCATTGCGGACTTAAGAAACTGTGTGGCGCGCAAAAGCACGCGCCGCACGACAGGCTGGCAAAAGATCGCACTGTGAGCAAATGCTTACATACCAGACGAGCTACCGGCTGTTCACGCTACTTTCGCCCCGCCCAAAGGTCCCATTGTGTTCACGCGCCTTGAAAAACTAGAACTTCAGTCCCAAACCCCGGAACAAGTCGTGTTTACGACGGACGCAGGCCCGCTCACGATCACCTCGCCGGGGCCGGGCATCTTCCGGCTGTCCTTTGGCGTGGCCGGGGTCAAGAGCAAAAACTCCGGCGACGGGCTGATTGTGCCGCAGCAAGAAGCTGCCGAGCAGATCACCACCGAGCAGACCAAAACCGGCTTTACGCTCAAAACTTTTTTTACCGAGCTGGCGATTTCAGGCAAGCCGCTGGCCGTATCGCTCACCCACCGCGGGCGCGAGCGCATCAAATCCGCCGCCAAAGGCCAGAGCAAGCTGCCGGCCTTTGGGCATGACGCCGCGCGCGATGCGTGGTGCGTGGCGCTTGATTTGCAGGAAGACCACGCGGTCTACGGCCTGGGCGAGCAGCACGGCGCGCTGGGCCGCCGCGGCCAGGCGGTAGTGCAGCAAAAATCCGATGCGCAGGCCTCAGATGACGTGATCGTGCCGGGCCTCGTGCCGCTGGCCTGGAGCCCGCGCGGCTGGGGCGTGCTCACGGTGTGCCAAGGCGCGCAGCGCCACGCCGTGGGTGCGGCGGGCGCAGAATCTGCCTACGGCATTGAAGGCCAGGGCGAAACGCTGGATGTGTTTCTCTTTGGCGGTACACCGGCCGATGTGCTCAACAGCTACACCAACCTGACCGGCAAGCCGGTCGCGCCGCCGCTGTGGGGCCTGGGCGCATGGGTCAGCCGCGCGCACTACGGTAGCGCGGCAGACGCGCTGGAATCGGTCAAGCAACTGCGTGAGCATGGCATCGCCTGCGACGTGGTGCTGCTGGACAATCAGCCCTCGCTCGAAGTGCGCGCCCGCATGGGGTTTGACTGGAACCCCGAGCGCGTGGCCGAGCCGGTGCGGCTGCTGGCCGCGATCAAAGGCCACCGCGTGCAGCCGGTGGCGCTTGAAAGCCCGCGCGTGGCGCTGGATTCACCGGTGGCAGAAGAACTGTCCGTCAAAAACTGGCTGCTCCGCGATCTGATCGATGAGACGACCGGCCTGGTTGATCTCACGCACCCGGACGCGTATGCGTTCTGGCGCGACAAGCATGAATCGCGCTTCAAAGAAGGGCTGGCCGCCGTGGCCACGCAACTGGATGCGCCGGAACTTGAAAAACTCGAAAGCGCGCGCGGCGGCAACGGCCGGCGCCTGGCAAACCTGTATCCGCGGCTGTTCAACCGCGCGGGGCACGAGGCCGCGCAGCGCTTTAACGGCGACGGCATCGACAAGCGCGCGATGGTGTGGAATCTTGATCCGCAGCCCGCGCCCTTTGTGGGCAGCCACCGCACGCCCGTGCAGCATTCCAGCCATGGCGCCGGCTGGGCCGGGCTGCAAGCCGCAGTGTACGGCGCCGCAAGCGCGGGGCAGTGCGCGGTAACCACTTACGCCACCACCGTCGGCGGCGCCGGCGATGCTGTGGATGCTGAGCTTTACGTGCGCTGGCTTGCCGCCAGCATCTTTTTGCCGCATCTGCATTTTGGCGCGGTGGACACGCGCGCACCCTGGTCGTTTGGGCCGGAGACAACGCAGATCATCAAGAACTGGCTCAAGTTTCGCTACCGCCTGATTCCGTACCTGATGGGTGCGATTGAAGAGTCCGGCCGCAATGGCCTGCCGCTCACACGCAGCATGGCGCTGGCGTTTCCTGATGACGAACAAGCGCACGCGCATGAAACCCAGTTTCTCTGCGGCCCCGCGCTGCTGGTGGCGCCCATCACAGCGCCCGGCGGCAAAACCACCGTGTACTTTCCGCGCGGCGAGCGCTGGCACGATCTGGCCACGGGCAACAAATTTGAAGGCGGGACGCGCTTTGAGTTTGAGTCTGGCCTCAACTCCATGCCGGTCTTTGGCCGTGAAGGCCATATCCTGTGCCTGGGCGGCGAATGCGAAAGCACGGCAGAGATCAACACCATCCGCCCTGCCGTTGAAGCCTGGCTCTTCGGCCTGCCGGCGGTGGACCCCTGCGTGACCGCGCTCAAGGTCAAGGTAATGCAGATGCAGGGCAACGCCTACATCAAGGGCCTGGAAGGCACCAAGGTGCTTGCCGCCTGGGGCTATGAAGTCAGCCGGCGCGGTGCGGAAGTGAAAGTAGTTAAGAAACGCTAAGCCTTGGGCTTGAGGTCCGTGCGCTAGCACGCTCAGGTCCGCGTGCGATCAAGTTTGCGGATTAAGCCGCGTCTGCAATAAAAAAGGGAACCCGAGGGTTCCCT
>JBJOQV010000314.1:0-8755 GCA_046049785.1 Pseudomonadota bacterium | reverse complement strand
CTGGATAAAACGCAGCCGGTATTCCGCATCGAGTGGCAAACCGACTTTATGCATTTCATCGTCAACCATTTCATTGTTGGGCTGGTGCTGCTGACGGTGAACTTTTTGATCTTCCGCATCTTTGGCTGGGCGCACCTATGCGCCGCTGCAGCAATGGGTGCGTGATCTGCCCTTTGTGGTGGAGCTGTTTGCCATCATCCTTGTGGCCGATCTGGTGCAGTACTGGACGCACCGCGCGTATCACGAAGTGCCGTTTCTCTGGCGCTTTCATGCCGTGCATCATTCCACCAAAGTGCTGGACTGGATGGCCGGCTCGCGCTTGCATTTGTTTGAGGTGATTAGCACACGTGTGGCGGTGCTGGGTATGCTGTATGTGCTGGGCTTTTCCAAGCAGGTGATGGATATCTACATCATCATCGTTGGCTTTCAGGCGGTGCTCAACCACAGCAACGTCAAGCTGCCCTGGGGATTTTTGAAATACATCATTGTCACGCCGGATTTTCACCACTGGCACCACAGCTCTGACCAGGCCGCGCTAGACCGCAACTACGCCGCGCACTTTGCGTTTATCGATTACCTGTTTGGCACCGCGGTCAAATCAGACCGGCGCTTTCCAGAAAAATACGGTGTGCTGGGCGACTACATGCCGCAAGGGTTTGTGAAGCAGCAAATGTTTCCATTCACTTGGAAAGGATAGGCCGCCTGCTGCGGCGCAGCTTTTAAGCGTCGCCCGCACGCGGTAGGCTTGCGGCATGAATGCAAGCCCGCCCAAATTCTGGACCAAACGTCTGCCGTTTCATCTCACGCTGCCCGCACATTCGCTGTGGACCAATCTTGAAATCACCGCGCGCCGCTACCCCGCAAAGGCGGCGCTGCGCTTCTTTGGCAATGTGTTCACCTACCAGCGCTTGCTGGATGACACCGTGGCGCTGGCGGGCTATCTGCAGCAGCAGTGCGGCGTGAAGCGCGGCGACCGCGTGCTGCTGTTCATGCAGAATTGCCCGCAGTTCATCACCGCGTACTACGCGATTTTGCGTGCCGACGCGGTGGTGGTGCCGGTCAACCCGATGAACAAGGCCGATGAGTTTGCGCACTACATCACCGATACCGGTGCCGGCACTGTGGTTTGCTCCGCTGATTTGCTGCCAGTCGTGGAGGCAGCCAATGCCGCATGCGGGCAGCCGGTCAAGCACCTCATCACCACGCAATATGCAGACGCGCTGCCGGAGGTGCCGGTGCCGGACGATGCGCCGCCGCCCGCGATGCAGGCCATGTTTGAAGGCACCGGCGCGCTGCCTGCGCATGTCATGCACATGGCCTCGGCGATCAACGCGCACCTTGCGCCATCGCCGCACTTGGCCGGGCCGGATGATCTGGCGGTAATGCCTTACACCTCGGGCACCACCGGTTTCCCCAAGGGCTGCATGCACACCCACGCCACGGTCATGCATAACGTGATTGGCGGTGCGGTGGGGGGCGGCATATCTGCAGATGCAACGGTGTTTTCGATCCTGCCGATGTTCCACGTGACAGGCATGATGTACGGCATGCACGTGCCGATCTACACCGGCGCCACGGTGGTGATGATCCCGCGCTGGGACCGTGAGGTGGCCGGCAATGCCATCAGCAAATACAAGATCACGCACTGGACCAACATTCCGACCATGATCATCGACATGCTGGCCAGCCCGAATGTGAGCAAGTGGGACTTGAGTTCGCTCGCGTACATCGGCGGTGGCGGCGCGGCCATGCCGGAAGCCGTTGCGCAAAAACTCAAAGACCAGTTTGGTCTGCAGTTCATTGAGGGCTACGGGCTTTCCGAAACCATCGCACCCACGCACAGCAACCCCACCGACCGGCCCAAGCTGCAATGCCTGGGCATTCCGGTGTTTGGCACGCAGGCGTATGTTGTGAACCCGGACACGCTGGAAGAACTGCCGCCGGGCGAGGTGGGCGAGATCATCGTGCGCGGCCCGCAGGTATTCAAGGGCTACTGGGGCAAGCCGGAAGCGACCAAGGCCGCGTTTGTACAGTTTCGCGGTGAGCAGTTCTTTCGCACCGGCGATTTGGGCCGCACCGATGGAGATGGCTACTTTTTTCTGACCGACCGCTTAAAGCGCATGATCAACGCCAGCGGCTTTAAAGTCTGGCCGGCCGAGGTGGAGGCTCTGCTCTACAAACACCCGGACATTGCCGAGGCCTGCATCATCGGCGCGCCGGATGAGTATCGCGGCGAAACGGTGAAGGCCGTGGTCGTACTGCGCGATCATGCCAAAGGCCGCGTGGGTGAGTCCGCCATCATCGACTGGGCGCGCGCCCACATGGCTGCCTACAAAGTGCCGAGGCGCGTGCAGTTTGTGGGTAGCCTGCCCAAAAGCGGCAGCGGCAAAGTGATGTGGCGCGCGCTGCAGGAGCAGGAGTGGGCAGGTAAATAGGGCAAACTACACATGCTCTACGCAATATCCATGCGGGTTTTGAGGCAAAAACGCTTGGAAATGCCCATGGATATTGCGTAGCCGGTTCCTAAATCTTTCGAAAATCGGTGTGAATCAATACCCAGGCAGCCGCCGCAGCAAACAAGTGCTTGAGCGTGTGCCCGCTGATGACAGACAGCGTATCCAACATCTGATGGTCAAGCACTTCGCAGAGTTTGGCGGCCGCGTAAAGCAGCAGCACCGTCCACCACGTGCTGCCGCGAATCGTGCCGCCGGGATATAGCAGCGTGAGCAGCGGCACCAGCAGCATGGGCAACCCCTGCAAAAAAATGTAAGGCCGCAGATCGCCATGCCCGGCGGTTTGCGTGAAGTACCAATACAGGCAAGAGGTCACAGCCAGCAGGCTCATCACTGCAAGCGGCAAGGGCCGCACCGCGGCAGCGCTCACGCGGTCTGCCAGCATCATCAGCGCGATAGCGACGCAGGCCAGCGCAACCGGAATGCGGTCGATCAGTAGTCCAAAATCTGCCGGCGCCCAGTGATAAAACGCTGAGCCAAAGCAGGTTGCGCGCAGGGCAATGCTGAGTAGGCGCCAAGGCAGTTGCAGCGCTTGCGGCACCTGCGCAGCGCGCAGCAAACCCAGAATGCCAACGATCAGAAACGGCAGGTTGGACAGCACATCCGCTGTGTTGGGAATGCCAAGCCACGCGCGCGTGTCGGCAAAGGCGTGGTAGTGGTCTGGCTGCGCGATCGGCCCGGCAACAAGCAGACCGGCTGCGGCCAGACCGAGCGCGCCCGCGATGATGAACAGACGATGTTGCTGCATGGATTTCCTCAGATTTGATGTGAGGATTGCAGTGTTATCGCGTTTGCTGCAATAGGCGAGAACGCTAGTTTGAGTGGATTGCTGCGATGCGCGGGGTATCGGGGTGCGCTACTTCGCCGAGGAGGCGGTGCGCGCCGGTTTCACCCTCATCCTAACCTTCTCCCTAAGAGGGAGAAGGAATTTCAGTCCCCTCTCCCTTCCAGGGAGAGGGCTAGGGTGAGGGTAAGGCGTCTGAAGTGACGCGGATCCGGTACTGCTTAGGTCAACCCGCTTAGCTTTGCAGCGCCTGCCACATCTCCATGTCGCGCTGTGCAGTCCAAATCCGCGGACGTGAGCCGGAAAAAGAACAAAGCGCCTGCGCGCTTTGTTCCCGGCGAGCGCACCATGCGCTTGCAAGCGCATGGTGGCAGACGCGGTTGGCCTAGCTCTGGAGTGCCTGCCACATCTCCATGTCGCGCTGCGCAGTCCAGATGCGCGGATGCTTGATGCCGCTTGCTTCGTCATATGCACGGCTCACATCAAAGGGCATGCAATGCTCATAGATCGGCACCTGGCCAAATACCGGGTCCATGCGGCTTTTGGCTAGTTCAAAGGTTTGCTTGAGTGTGAGTTTTTTGGCTACGCCTTCCTTGCCGGCTTCAAACAGCATGGTGACCCACCGCTTGGTGTAGTCCAGGGCGCGGTTCACGTCGGCCGGCGTCTTCATCGCTTCGCCGCGGCCGGGCATGAGTTTTTCTGCGCCCATGGCGCGTAGCAACTCCAGCGTGGTAGGCCATTCTTCCAATTGCGCATCGCCGGTGTAGACGCCGGCTTCCATCTCCACCAGATCGCCGCTGTACAAAACCTTCTCGCTTGGCACCCAGGCAATCGAATCGCCGCGCGTATGGCCGGGGCCAAGGTGTTTGAGCTGTACTTCGAGCCTGCCCAGATACAGCGTCATTTCCTTGGCAAAGGTCATGGTCGGCCAGGTCAGGCCGGGGATGGAGTCCACGCCCGCAAACAGGCGCGGAAAGCGTTCAATCTCGCTTTGCATATCTTGCGCGCCGCGCTCCACAATCATCTCGCGCGTCGCGGCGGAGCTGATGATCTCGGTTGCACCTTCCTTGAAGTAGGCCGATGCGCCCAGCACGCGCACCGCGTGGTAGTGGGTGAGGAACACGTATTTGATTGGCTTGTCGGTCACGCCGCGGATGCGCTTGATGAGATCTTGCGCCATCGCGGGTGTGGCGGTGGTGTCCAGCACCATGCAGCAATCATCGCCAATGATCACGCCGCTGTTGGGATCGCCTTCTGCGGTGTAGGCCCAACAGTGCGGGGACAGCTGGCCGAAGGTAATGGTCTTTTCAGTCAGGTCGGCCTTTGAGGCAAATGCCTTGCTCATGCAAGTTTCTCCATGCTTTGTTGGTGCTGCACCCAGGCGGTCAGCAGCTTGGTGTGACGTTCATCGTTCAGGCCGGCGCGCATGGCCAGCGCAGGGCCGCGGCGCTGGCTGCGCCACCAGTCCAGCGTGTCGCGCACGGTGTCGGAAAGTGGCCGGATCGACAGGCCATGCGCCAGCGCGAGCGCTACGCGCGTGAGCGGCAGGCCGGCCGTGTCACCCGTGGCCGGCACCCACACGGGCATGTCAGTCCAGGCCGAAACACCGCTCTCCTCCAAGAACTCCGCAGGAATCCACACCGGATTGGCCGGCGAGCGCGACACAGCCAGGCAGCAATCAATCAGCTCCGCCATGCTGAACGCGCCAGGCTGCGATGTGGCGTTGTAAATGCCGGCGATGCGCTGTTCTGCGCAGTGCACGACAAAACGTGCCAGATCGCGCACATCAATCACTTGAATCGGATCGCGCGGCGAGCCAGGCACCGCAAACGGCTCGCCCTGCGCGACGCGTGCCGGCCAGTAGGTAAAGCGGTCGGTCGGGTCATGCGGCCCGACAATCAGGCCGGGGCGGATCAGGCAGGCCTTGCCGTCAAACGCATGCAGCACCTGCGCCTCGCACAGGGTTTTCAGCGGGCCGTAGGTTTCGCCATCAATCACCTCTGTCGTGGGATCGTCCAGCGTGCCTACGGGCGAAGATTCATCATTGACCTGCGCAAAACTCTTGTAGACGGATATGGTGGAAACAAACACATACATGCCCGCGCGCTCGCGTAAAAGTTGCGCGGTGGCTTTTACGTCTGCCGGCAGATAGCCGCAGGTGTCAATCACCGTGTCCCAGGTCTGGCCGCCCAAGCCGCTCAGGTCGCTCTTGCGGTCACCAATGATGTGGCGCGCTTGCGGAAAAACATCTGGATTGGTCTTACCGCGGTGAAACAGCGTGACTTCATGCCCGCGCCCCAGTGCCTCCTCTGCAATATGGCGGCCAAGAAATAAGGTTCCACCAATGATGAGAGTTTTGCGCCGTGTCATCGCGCAACTTTACCGTTGCCGGGCGTGTTCGTGTTACTGCTGTTTTCCAGGCCGCGCTGCAGCACCGCAAACACCATCTCGCCAAACTGCGCGTAACTGAGCGCACCACCGGGCTTGAGCCAGGTGAAAGTCCAGTTAATCATGCCAAACACCATCATCGCCAGTGGCGCTTGATTAGCGGCGTTCACACTGCCCGGAAACGCGCGGCGCAGCTGCGCCTCAAACGCCGCCACCAGTGCACGCTGCTGCGCAATGATGGGTTCTTGCTGCTGCGGCGAGAGAAACTTGACATCATTGGTCAGCGCAATATGCCGCGTGGCTGCGCGCTCATACTCGATCAAAAAGCGCCGGATTAAGAGGCCAAAGGTCTCGCGCTCCGTTAGCCCCGCGCGCGCCGCCTCGGCCTGCACCGCGGTGACGAGCTGCATCAAGCTTTGTGTGTAGCGGTTGAGCAGCTCAAAGAGAATCGCTTCTTTGGTGTCAAAGTAGTGATACAGCCGCGCCTTGCTTGCGCCGCAGGCCTTGGCAATTGACGCCATCGACGCCGATGGAAACCCCTCGCGCGCAAACGCTTCGCCTGCACGGTCAAGAATTTCCTCGACTTTGAGGGCGTGGTCTGCGGCTTGGGTGCGGGGCATGGGGTGGCGCGGTAGAGCATAAGGTTTGCCGACAGCGCCATTATGGTTCGAAAATCTATGGAGGCCGCCGTTGCACGCGAATTTCTGAAAACGCGCTTGCCGTTCGGGCTGGGCCTGCCGTCGTGTCTTGCTTTTCAGCGGTTTCAATCGGCTCTCGCCAATGCATGTCGGCAGGGGTAGCGTATCCTCGGGTATTTGCAGTTTCGTGGAGCCTCTACGCAATATTCATGGGCCTTGCGAAGCAAAAGTGTCTCAAAAAGCCCGTGGATATTGCGCGTTATTGTGTGACTTCAGCATCTGATCTCTGAATCGATTTATGTTGCCCTGTATTCCAAGCAGCAGCACCCACGGTTCGGCGCACGTCAAGTAACTGCACTAAGACAAAGGCAGGCTTTGTGGCTCGCGGTGCCTGCCTGATGTTTTGTCACATTAAGTAAGTTGCACGCGCCCAACATCCGCCTTCTCTTTGGTTGACGGCCCGTCACTTCAAGCCAGTGGCCTTTAGTGGTTTTGACCAATCCAACGATAATCATTTAATGGTCAACGTGATCCAATCATGCAGTTAAAGTCAAGAGGCGAATCGTTGCCGAGCCCGGATAGAGGCTGGCGCTCCGCGCTGGTGCGACTCGGTCTGATGAAAACAGCCCTGCTAATTACGGGGCTCTCGATGCTCCTCTCTGCGGGGTGTATTGTCGTTATAGGGATCCTAAACAACTTTGATGAGACGGTTTGGCCAACCGCCTTTGCTACGTCGCTAGGCATTCCCCTTCTCGTTGCGCCGCTGGTTACCTATTTTGTTGTCCAGTTGCTATTTGAGCTCGAAGTGAACCGTGCGAAGCTTACCGAGCTTGCTGCACGTAACACCCTTACCCAACTGTTTAATCGGCGCCACTTTATCGAGCAGATGGAATTGACCGTAGCAAGGTTCAACCGTACCGGAGAGCCGCTCGCGCTGCTCTTCGTAGACGCTGATCACTTCAAAGCAGTCAACGATACCCACGGCCATGCAACGGGCGACCTTGTGTTGCAACGAATTGCCCATGTTTTGCAATTGGCGCTGCGCAGCGGCGACCTGGCAGCACGTTATGGCGGTGAAGAATTTGTAGTCCTGCTGCCGGGCGCGACCCACGAAGTGGCTGTGAGCGTGGCTGAGCGGATCCTTTCCGCGGTTCGCTCAGTGTCTATACCAACACCCACTGCGGGTAGCATCAGGCCTACAGTAAGCATTGGTATTTGCGTTCACAGTAAGGGGCATACAACCACCAATGCGCTGCTGAAACGGGGTGACGCCGCCATGTACCGGGCCAAATCGAACGGACGCAATTGCTGGGCAAGCGCTTGAACCCGCCTGCGCAGCGCGCGCCGCAGGATCGCTGTTAGAAAGCGTGGGACGCCCAGCTGAACGCCCGTCGTAATGTCCCACCACCTACTAACGCTCATCGTAAGACACGGTGATGATTTCGGTCAGCGGCCGTGCTTGGCAGGTAAGCACAAAACCTTTATCGATCTCCCACTGCTCGAGCGTGAAGTTTTTGTCCATAGCCACTTGCCCTTCCAGCATCTTGGCGCGGCAGGCGCAGCACACGCCACCTTTGCAGGAGTAGGGTGGGTCTAGGCCTTGGGCGAGCGCGGCGTCGAGCAAGGCGTGCTCGCGCGCGTCCCAGGTGATGCTGTGCTCTTTGCCGTCGAGTACAACGGTCAGTTGTGTGGCATTGGAAAGCGTTGACGCAATATTCATGCGCTTTTTCACGGCATTTTGGCCGGAAACCCCCGTGGATACTGCGTGGTCTGTTTTTGAATCATTTGGTGAGGCAAACCGTTCTGCATGAATCTGTGCAGGCGACATGCCGTGCGCGGTGAGCGCGGCCGTTGTGGCATCGATCATGCTGCCGGGGCCGCAAATGTATGTGGCATCAAACGAAACGCCAGCCAGCGGGCCGCGCAAGAAAGCTGCAATCTTTTCAGCGTTCAGCCGGCCATTGAAGAGCGGCACTTCCTGCGCCTGCCGCGACAGCACGTGATGCATGGCAAAGCGCGCCGGCCAGCGGTCTTTGATGTCTTCCAGCCGCTCCAAAAACATGATGGCATCAACCGAGCGGTTACCGTACAGCAGAGTAAACCGCGTGCTGCTATTTGCTGCGAGCGTGGTTTCAATCAGGCTGAGCATGGGTGTGATGCCGCTGCCGGCGGCGATGGCAAGCACGTGCCGAGGAGCAGTGTCTTTGAGGATAAAGCGGCCATCCGGCGGCAGCACATCGATTGTTTGGCCCGCATGCAGCGCATCATGCGCCCAGCTGGAAAACACGCCGTTTTCCACGCGTTTGATGCCCACGTCAAACGTGGCATCCGCCGCGTATTGCTGTTGCGGCGAGCAGATGGAATAAGCGCGCTGCACCGCGTGGCCGTTCACGTTGCCGCGCAGCGTGACAAACTGGCCGGCGGTAAAGCGA
>JBJOQV010000313.1:0-2575 GCA_046049785.1 Pseudomonadota bacterium | reverse complement strand
TAAAGCTATCCGGGCTGACGGCACCTACAAAAAAATGGCAGATAAGTATTTTGACTTTGACGTGTCCGGTCAGAGCAAGTAATTGACGCTTCGCAGGCGCGGCTTCCAGCGCCTGCTTCTTTGCTCTCCTTTGCAGTATCCACACGCATGCTCTACGGCTACCTGCCCGCGATTCTTGAAGGTCTCTGGCTCACCCTGCGCTTGGCCGCGGTGTCGCTGGCGATTGCCTGTGGATTCGGGCTGCTGGGCGCGGTGGCCAAGCTGTCGGCCTCGCGCGCGGCGCGCACCGCGGCGGATCTTTACACCACATTGATTCGCGGCCTGCCCGAACTGGTGCTAATGCTGTTGATTTTCTACGGCGGCCAGTCGCTTGTGAACAATCTTGCGCAGCGCATGGGGCGCGAGTATGTCGACATCAATCCGTTTTTGGCCGGTACAGTCACCATTGGTTTTATCTTCGGCGCGTACCTGACCGAGACCTTTCGCGGTGCGATCCTGGCGATTCCGCGCGGCCAGATGGAGGCCGGGCACGCGTTCGGCCTGTCATTCAGCCAAGTGCTGTGGCGCATCACGATTCCGCAGATGATCCGCCACGCGATTCCGGGCTTTACCAACAACTGGCTGGTGATGGTCAAGGCCACCGCGCTCGTCTCCATTATCGGGCTGGACGATATGGTGCACAGGGCCAATCTGGCTTCTTCTGCGACGCGCCAACCGTTTAGCTTTTACATCGCCATTGCGCTGATCTATTTAGCCATCACCAGTATTTCTTTGCTGGCGCTGCATGGCATTGAGAAGCGCTACTCGCTCGGCGTGAGAAAGGCGGACTTCTGATGATCGACTGGAGCGTTATCAGCGGTGCGCTGCCGGATTTTTTCAAAGGTCTGCAGGTTACGCTGCTGCTGCTTGCAATTTCGGTCAGCGTGGGTTTTGTACTGTCGATTCCGCTGGCGGTTGCGCGCATATCCAAGAACCGCTGGATCAGCGGCCCGGTGTGGCTCTACACCTATGTAATTCGCGGCACACCCTTACTCGTGCAGTTGTTCATCATCTATTACGGCTTTGCACAGTTTGAATGGCTGCGCGAAAGCGCGGCGTGGACGCTGTTTAAGAACGCGTGGTTTTGCGCCTGGCTGGCATTTGTGATTAACACCACGGCCTACACCACCGAAATTTTTGCTGGCGCACTGAAAGCCACGCCGATTGGTGAGATTGAAGCAGCGCGCAGTCTTGGCATGAGCACGTTTACGCAGTACCGGCGCGTATTGCTTCCCGGTGCGCTGCGCCGCGCCATTCCGCAATACGGTAACGAAGTGGTGGGCCTGATGCACGCCACCGCGATTGCCAGCACCGTCACGCTGGTTGATCTCACGCGCGTCGCGCGCGACGTGTACGCCAACCACCTGCTGACCATCGAGTCTTTTGGCACGGTTGCGGTGTTCTATTTTGTGCTGACCTTCAGCTTTGTCGGCTTGTTCAAGCTGGCGGAGCGGCGCTGGCTCAAGCATCTCAAACCCATGCAAGCACACGCGCAGACTACGGCGCGCGCCTAGCCACTAAAAACGTATGCGCACTGAAATCCACCCTTTGCCGATGAGCACGCCCGGCACGCAACACCAGCTCACCGTGCTGCGCTATGGCCAGGCAGATGCGCGGCCGAAGATCTATCTGCAGGCTTCTCTGCATGCCGATGAAGTGCCGGGCATGCTGGTGCTGCATCATTTGCGCACCATGCTGACAGCGCTTGAAGAGGCCGGCCACATCAAAGGCGAGATTGTCCTGGTGCCCAGCGCCAACCCGCTCGGGCTGGCGCAGCATGTACACGGTAGCCATCTTGGCCGCTTTCATTTAGGCGATGGCGTGAACTTTAACCGCGGCTTTCCCAATCTGATCGATGGCATCGCCGCGCGCGTTGGCGACAAGCTCGGCAGCGATGCGCATGCGAACCGGCAGCTCATCCGCGGCGCAGCGCTGTCTGAGTTGGCCGCAACGCCGGCCCGTACGGAGCATGAGCGGCTCAAGCACATTTTGCTTGGTCAGGCTTTGGATGCAGATGTCGTGCTGGATCTGCACTGCGACGCCGAGGCGGTGATGCATCTGTATTGCGGCACAGCGCTGGTGCAGCAATGCACGCCGCTCGCGCAGCTAATGGGTGCACGCGCAGTGCTATATGCGCATGAATCGGGCGATGATCCATTTGATGAAGCCTGCGCTCGCCTATGGTGGGAGCTGGCGGCGCGATTTCCCTTAGCTGCGATTGAACCTGCGTGCCTGGCCGTCACGGTGGAGCTGCGCGGCGAGGCCGATGTTGGGCACACCACCGCTAAGCAGGACGCGCGCGCACTGCTCTCGTTCATGACCTTGCGCGGCGCTACTGAAGGCACTGCGCCTGTACTGCCGGATGCGCTGTGTATGCCCACACCGCTCGCAGGCTCCGAGCCGCTCACCGCATCGCACAGCGGTGTAGTAGTGTTTCATCACGCGCCCGGTGACATTGTGCAAGAAGGCGAGGCAGTAGCGGACGTGATTGATCCGATCAGTGGCGCTACGCAATCAGTCAAGGCCACTACCAGCG
>JBJOQV010000312.1:0-2812 GCA_046049785.1 Pseudomonadota bacterium | reverse complement strand
CCAATCAAGCGGCCTGCGCGCTTGCCGGCCTGAGCATGGATGCGCTGATCGGCACGCCAGCCATCACGCTGGCCTCCGAGCCTTCGCCCAAACGCCTGCAAAAAGGCATGGCCCGCTTGTGGATCAACGCAGCTAACGGCGTGTTTTCCACCGTGTTGCCGCTGCGCATGGGGCTAGAGCCCAAGCGCTACATGCGGCTGCGGGTGGTGGGCACGCGGGATGGCGTTAAACGCTTGCTTGCAGTGTCCATGACCGATGTGACCGATTTTGTGCTGGCAGGCCGTGCCGCGCGCCGTAGCGCTGGCCGGCGCTTGCAGCAGGCGATTAACAATGCGGCCAAGTCGGCGGCTGCCATTCCTGCAGCACAGCCGGCTGCGGCGCCTGCAACGCCGGCGCCATCTGCGCCGCCCGCGGCGGGCAAAGCCAAGCCGGAGCGCGCCACCCGTGCCAGCGCGCAGCAGGCGCAAGGCGCATCGCATGAATCATTTTTGCGTACGCTGGCAGACCATATGACCGATGTGGTGGCCGTGTATGACGCCAGCGGCCATATCCGCTACGTCAGCCCGTCGGTGGAGCGCCTGTTTGGCTATGAGCCGGTGGAGCTGTACGGCCGCAGCAGCGACTGGATTTTTGATCCGGCCGATCGCGCACTGGTTGCCCAAGCGGTGGATGAACTGCAAAAGTCGCCCGCCGAGACTGCGCGCCGCATCGAGGCGCGCGCCCGGCATGCCAACGGCACGGCCCGCTATGTGCAGGTAGACCTGGTGAATCTGCCGGATGTCTCGCCAATCAACGGCGTGCTGATGAGCATGCGCAATATCGATGGCGAATACACCGCACGCCAAGCCTTGATGAATTCAGAGCGGCGCTTTTCCGCGCTGACACAGCACATGCACGAGATTATTTCCGTGCTCGATGCCAGCGGCAATGTGCGCTACATCAGCCCGGCGGTGCAGCGCTTGCTGGGCTATACGCCCGAAGAATTGATCGGCAAGCACTACAGCATTCTGGTGCCCAAAGAGGCGCACGCCTTGCTGGCGCAGCAGCATATCGATCTGATAGAGCACAAAATCGCCGAGCCGGGCGTGCCCATTGAGCATGAACTGATCGCCAAAAACGGCAAGCGCCGCTTGTTTGCCTCGATCGGCCGCAACTGCGTAGACGATCCGGCCATTGACGGCATCATTGTCAGCTCGCGCGATATGACCGAAGCCGGGCGTTTCACGCAAGCCCGAGCGGAAAACAGCCAGTACTCGCGTTATCGTGAAGTGCTGGTGGAGCTTGCTGTGGCGCCCAAGTCAGACTGGGCCGAGAGCCTGAAGACCCTGTTGTCCAAATCCGGCGACACGCTGGGCGTTTCGCGCGCGAGCTTCTGGCGCATGCACCAAAACCCGCGCCGGCTCGAATGCGAAGCCATGTACCTGGGCACCGACAAAGGCTTTGACGCGGCATGGGTCAAGCGGCCATTTTCCGAGGCTGATCAGCCGGCCTATTTTCAGTGGCTCAACGACAACCGGCCCATCATTACCAGCAATCCGGCGCAGCATCTGGCCACCGTGGGCTATGCCGACAGCGATGACTTCAAAGAGGTAACGTCGCTGATCGATGTGCCGGTGTGGATCGAGGGCGCGCCGGTGGGCTTGGTCTGCTTTGAGATGACCGGGGTTGAGCGCGACTGGTCCAGCGAAGACGAGAGCTTTGCGTCGCATGTGGCCAGCCTGCTCGCGCTCGCGCTGGAAGGCGCGCTGCTGCGCGAGGCGGAAAAGCGCATCGAGCGCCTGGCCTGGCTGGATTCGCTCACCGGCCTGCCCAACCGCAATCTGCTTAAGGAGCGGCTCACCAAGCTGCTCGACAAAGTCGGCAAAAAATCCGGCCGCGCCGCTGTGCTGCTGCTGGATTTGGACCGCTTTAAAGAAGTGAACGACACCTACGGCCACCACGTGGGCGATGCGCTGCTGAAAAACACTGCGCAGGCGCTGCACAAAACCGTCGGCCAGCAAGGCTGGGTCGCGCGCTTGGGCGGTGACGAGTTTGTGGTGGTGGTACCCACCTTTGCGCACCGCGACGATCTGGCCAAGCTCGCCACCGCCATCGGGCAGGGGCTGGCCAAGGCGGAGATTCCCAAGGGGATTGAGTTTTCTGTCACGCCTTCCATCGGCATTGCGGTGTATCCCGAGCATGGCCGCTCAATTTCATCGCTGCTCAAGCATGCCGATGCGGCGATGTACCAGGCGAAGGCCAGCGGCCGCGCCACATTCCAGTTCTACAACGCCTTCCGCCACAACATTGAAACGCGCGAGGTGCGCGCCGCAAAACAACTGCAAAAGGCGCTGGACACGCGCGAGATTGAGCTGCATTACCAGCCTCAGGTGGACATCAAGACGCGCAAAACCGTGGGGCTGGAGGCGCTGGTGCGCTGGCAGCACCCCGAGCGCGGCCTGCTCATGCCCGAGGCGTTTTTGGGCTTGATTGAAGAATTCCAGATGAGCGAAGCGCTCACGCGCTACGTCGCGCATGCCGCCTGCCGGCAAATTGAAGCCTGGCGCAGCGCCGGCATTGAAGTGCCGCAAATCGCCATCAACATCAGCGGGCGCGAGTTCTGTGACCTGCGCCTGCCCACCATCATCCGTCAGGCGCTCAACGAATACGGCCTGCCCGCAAACGTGCTGGCCGCCGAAATCACCGAAGGTTCGCTGGTGCACGACAACGAAGTAGCGGTAGAGGTGTTCAAAAGCCTCGCCCAGACTGGCGTGCACATCAGCCTGGACGACTTTGGCATGGGCTACAGCTCGCTGAACTATTTGAAGCGCCT
>JBJOQV010000311.1:0-2533 GCA_046049785.1 Pseudomonadota bacterium | reverse complement strand
TGGCTGGCCTTTGATGAAGTAGTGCATGTGGGCAAAGACTCTGCGCTGTACCCCGGCTTTAACAAATCGCTGGCGCAGGCGATGCGGCAAGAAAGCTTGCTCACCATCAATGCAATCGCGGCCGATCCCAAGCGCAGCTTTTTGGATATCTTCGATGCCAACTTCACCTACGTGAACAAAGCGCTGGCTGCGCACTACGGCTACGCGGCGCCGGCAACCGATGATTTCACCCGCATCAATCTGCCGGCCGGTAGCCCGCGTGCCGGCGTGCTCACCCAAGCGGCTTTTTTGGCGGCGATGGCGAATCCGGTAGAAACCTCACCGACGCTGCGCGGCAAACTCGTGCGCGAGCGGCTGCTGTGTGAATCGGTGCCTGCCGCCCCGCCTGATGTGGTGACCATGCTGGCACCCACGCCCAACAGCGCCACCACCACGCTGCGCCAGCGCTTGGCCGCGCATGTGAGCGAGCCGCGCTGCGCGAGTTGCCATAACGCGATGGACCCGATTGGATTTGGATTTGAAAAGTTTGACTCGATCGGGCGCTTTCGCACCAGCGAGAAAAACCTGCCAATCGATGCCTCCGGCTCGCTGGACAAAGATAGAAAATTCAACGAGGCCGCAGAGCTGATCCGCTTGCTCAAGGCCGATGCGCGCTTGCCAAACTGCGTGACGCGCGTGGTGTATCGCCACGCCGTGGGCCATGTGGAAACCGCCGGCGAAGAACCCTCGCTAGAGGCCGTGGCGCGCAATGCCGCCGCGCAGGGCTTTAGCTTCCGCTCGCTGCTGGTCGAGCTGGTGGCCAGCGACGCATTCCGTTACGCCAAGAAGATTTAAGGGAGCCCAAAAACATGTTGTCTCGTCGAACTCTCTTGCGCGGTAGCGGCGCAGCGGTTGCTCTGCCATTGTTGGAAATCATGCTCAATGCCCATGGCACTGCACTGGCGCAGGGCGCGCCGCTGCCCAAGCGCTTTGGCGTGTGGTTCTTTGGCAATGGTGTGCGCTTGAACCGCTGGGTGCCGGCACAAACCGGTGCCAACTGGGCCTTGTCCGAAGAGCTGGCGCCGCTGGTGGACGCTGCGCGCAAAATTGATGTCAAGCGCTACGTGAGCGTGGTGAGCGGCTACAACGTCAAAACCGCGTATCTGCGTGGCCATCACGACGGTCTGGCGGCGCTGATGTCGGGCGCGCCGATCATTCCGCTGCCGGCCAATGGTGCGCCGTATTCGTCCAAGTTCAGCTTGAAGTCGATTGACCAGATCATCGCCGACAAAATTGGTGTGGGTACGACGTTTCCCTCGCTGCAACTGGCAGTATCCAAACGCTTTATCCGTGGCGAAGGCCCCACGCTGCAGTATCTTTCGCATCGCGGACCGGATGAACCGATGCCGCAAGAGACCAACCCCGCCGCTGTGTTCAACCGCCTGTTTGCAAACGTGCAGGCGCAGCCCTCCACTGATCCGCGCGACCAATTGCGGGTGAGCGTGCTGGATGCCGTGCGCGACGATGCCAAGCGCCTGCAAACCAAGCTTGGCGCGGCCGACCGGCAACGGCTGGATGCGCACCTCACCGCTGTGGCTGAAGTACGCAACAAGATTTTGGCCACACCTCCGGCAGTGACCTCGGCCTGTGTAAAACCGCCTGCGGTGACCGAGACCAATCAAGATGTGAACGGCGTGGAGCCGTATGAAAAAGTGTCCACACTCATGAGCGACATGCTGGCGATTGCCTGGGCGTGCGATCTGAACCGCGTGGCCACAATTCAGTTCACCGGATCGGTGGGTGGCCACTCGTTTCGCGACTTAAGCGGCGGGCAACCGCGCGATTCTGAACACGGCCTCACGCACGACAGCAACGAGCAAGGCAAGGTGCATGACTCGGTGCTCTTTAGCATGCGCAACTTTGCCTACTTTTTGGACAAGCTGCAAAAAACGCCGGACGGCACCGGCAACCTGCTGGACCGCTCCTGCATTCTGTGCACATCAGACCTTGCAGAAGGCTTGAGCCACTCCAGCAACGACTATCCGATTTTGATTGCCGGCGGTGCGGGCGGCGCGCTCAAAACACCGGGCGTGCATGTGCGCAGCACCAGCGGCGAAAACACCAGTGACGTGATTCTGGCGTGCATGCAAGCCGTGGGCGCTGGTGTTACATCGGTAGGTGCCAAGGAAGGCTATTCGACCAATCCTTGCAAGGGAATTTTGGTCTAAATCTGAGGTCAATCACGCAGTATCCATGCGGGTTTTGAGGCAAAAGTGCCTCAAAACCCGCATGGATACTGCGTGCTTTGTTTTGAAACTTTCAGTCCGCAGTGATTTTTCGTTCGCGGATCAGCTTGCCCCACGTCGCGCTGTCTTCGCTCACCAGTTTGGCAAACGCTTCTGGCGATCCGCCGCCCGCCTCGGCGCCCAGCTTGGCCAGGCGCTCAACCAAGTCCTTGTCCTGCAGCGCGGCGTTGAGCGCTTGATTCAGGCGCGCCGTGATGTCAGGCGGCAGCCCCTTGGGGCCGTACAGACCAAACCAGGTGTTGGAAGTG
>JBJOQV010000310.1:0-2668 GCA_046049785.1 Pseudomonadota bacterium | reverse complement strand
GCTGCCGTATGAGTATGTGCCGCTGCATTTGATCAAGGATGGCGGCGGGCAAAATACCGCGCAATTCAAGGCGTTGAATCCGGCAGGTTTAATTCCGGTGCTGATCGATGACGGCCACACGCTCACGCAGTCACTGGCGATCATCGAATACTTGGAAGAGACGCATCCGCAGCCGCCGCTGCTGCCAAGCGATCCGTTTGAGCGTGCGTATGTACGCGCAATTGCGCTTGCGATTGCGTGCGAGATCCATCCGCTAAACAATCTGCGCGTACTCAAGTATGTGAAAAACACCTTGAACGCGGGTGAAGAAGGCAAAGACACGTGGTACCGCCACTGGTGCAAAAGCGGGTTGGAAGCCGTTGAAGCACAAGTGCTCAAGCACCGCAAGGCCGGCCGCTTTTGCCTGGGCGATGCGCCGACCATGGCCGACGCGTGCCTGGTGCCGCAATGGGCCAACGCGCTGCGCTTCAATACGGATGTGTCAGGTTGCCCGACGCTTGAGAGGATCGTGGCCAACTGCCAGCAGCTCGAAGCGTTTGCCAATGCTGCGCCGGGCAAGCAGCCCGATGCTGAGTGATGATTTGAGAATACACTACGCAATATCCATGCGGGTTTTCAGGCATTTTTGCTCCAAAACCCGCATGGATATTGCGTAGATAGCCTTTAATCTCACGCAAACGCTTATTCGCTTGCACTGCCAGCGCGCGTAGGCGCCAGAATAAAGTCGCCGGATTCGTGGCCGGCAAAACGGATCGGGGCGTACTCGGGCTGCTGCGTTAAGCGCAGCCGCTGCGCGAGCAGGGCAAAGCGTGCGTTGACCGCAGCAAATAACTGCTGGGCCTGCACCGGTTCGCGCAGATTGTTCAGCACATCAATCAGGCTGCGCGCGAAAATTGAAAAGCGCCCGCCGCCGCCATCCACCACAGGCTCCAAGCCGCCAGAGGTCATCGCGATGCGCGAGCGGTTCTTTTGCAGCTGGCCAAAGGCAGCGCGCTGCGCGTCTTCGGATAGAGCCTGATCAATCTCCGGCACGGCAGAACGCGTGAGCGTGCCCGAGTAGCACGAGTCTGCAATGACAAACACGCTGCGCGCCGGCATGGCAGCCAGTTGATCCGTCACGTCGATGATCGAAATCCAGTTGGTGACATTGCGCTTCTCGCCATCCACCGGAATCCAGTAACCGCGCTGCGTCACGCCATCGATCTCACCGTGGCCGGCGTAGTAGATCAGAATTTGATCGCTGGCCGAAACACGTGCCCGCAGATTGTTCAGCGCGGACAGCAGTTCGCGCCGCGTCAGGTCCTTGAGCAGCGTGACATCAAATCCAAAGCGCTGCTCCAGCACGCTTTTGATGGCTTGCCCGTCAGCGTGCGGCGTGGAAAGCTTCTCGTAGTGGCGGTAGTTTTGATTGGCGATTACGAGTGCATAGCGCGCGCCGCTCACAGAAACACCGGGAGCCAAAGGCGGCACTGTGCTGCCGTCTTCCAGCGCCAGCATAAAGTTTGACTGAGCGCTGTTGCCGCGTGTGTCGGTAGCCGAAATTTCCACCCGCACCGGATCGCGACCAAGGGAAACACTGGCGCTGAACAGCCCACGCTCACCCACCGGCCGCACTTGATTGTTCACCGTCAAACTGCGCAGCGGGCTTTCTGAACTGACGCGCCCATTGATCACATACGGCCCCGGCGCAGCCTTGACGCGCACCACATCGTCGCTGCGCAGCCGCAGTGTAGATACGGCCGCCGGTGGGTCAATCAGCTGAATGCGCGGGCGCTCGGCAAGCGGCGCAATGCCGGACGCTTGCCGGTACAGCGCACGCGCTTTGACCGGATCGCGCGAAACACCGGTGCCGCGTTCGTACAGCGCCGCCAGGTTGACCATTGCGCGCACGCTGCCCTTGGCAATCGCGCGCTCGTACCACTGCGCGGCAACCGTATAGTCAGGCGCGCCACCAACGCCGCGCTCGTAGATCTCGCCCACATTCACCTGCGCATCGGCATCGCCTTCATTGGCAAACGGCAGCCAGATCTTCAGCGCGCCAGCCGGATTGGTGCTGACCGAAACATATTCGCCGCCGGCCGCCTCGCACTGCGCCGCCGATACCCGCAGCGCGCGGCGCGGTGTGATCGTGGTGGCATACGCGCCAAGCTTGCGCACCTGGCCGGCAGTCAGGCAATCCACGATCAGCAGCTTTTCTTCGGGCACATCTTTCACCGCCGCAGTCTGCATGCGGGTAAACGGGTCGCTTGCGGGTGTGCTGCAGGCCGCGAGCATGCAGGCCGCTGCACTGCACATGAATGGTTTGAGGATGTTTGTCACAGTATTGTGATTCTATTGGCCTTGGACAGCCAGTGCTGCTGCTTCAACACTGCCGTTGTTGGCACGCGCCACAATCTGTCCCAGTTCTTGCAGCGACGCCACTTTGACCGGCTCAAAATCGCGCCCCTTGTTGGGCAACCTTGCCGCGATATCGGTTTTGCTGCCAAAACACACGATATCTTCGCGTTTGCCTTCTGCGTGCGCGGTCAGCGCAAAGCCCATGCCCCCGGGAAGCTGCAGGCTCTGGCCCGGCGCTAGCTTTGCACTGCGCATAAAGCGGTTTGGAAAGAACATTTGAATGTTGCCGCTTGCTTCCTGCAAAAAACAGTAGACATGCAGCGGCGTCGCC
>JBJOQV010000309.1:0-2585 GCA_046049785.1 Pseudomonadota bacterium | reverse complement strand
TGATCATCTGCTTTCTCCCCTGGCTTTGGCTGCGGCGGCGCTCATTCTCGCGCTGATCGCGGCGCGCCACGCGCAAGCTGCAGTTCTTGCGCTGGCCCGCGCTTGCGCACGGCCGATCACGCAGCGCTCGCGCGGCCCGCCCCGCTAAGACCCCGCCCTCCGTTTGTCATTTGCAACGCGCGGCGCACGGCCAGTGCGCCGCGCGCGTTTGCGTCTTTCTCTTTTCTGTTTTGAGGACTTTATTCATGTCAGCAACTCCTTTGCGCGCGCTGCGCAAGCCTTGCCAGTCCGCGCTCGCACTCGCGCTTGCCGCAGCGTTTTCCGCCACTTCGTTTTCCACCTACGCACAGCAATCTGGTGCGCCGCAAACGCTTGAGCAGGTAGTCGTCACCGCCACGCCGCTGGCAAGAAGCGCAGACCAGCTTTCCAGTCCCGCCACCGTCATCACCAAGCGCGAATTGGAGCAGTTGCAAGGCAGCAGCCTGGGCGATACGCTGGGCAGCCAACTGGGCGTGACCAGCTCCGCATTTGCACCGGGCGCGGGCCGGCCGATCATCCGCGGCCAGGACGGCCCGCGCGTGCAGATGCTGGAAAACGGCATGGGCGTGAACGATGTCTCGCGCCTGTCGCCCGACCATCGCGTTGCCACTGAAACCGCCAACGCCACGCAAGTGGAAATTCTGCGCGGCCCGGCCACGCTGCTGTATGGCAGCGGCGCCATCGGCGGCCTGGTGAACGTGGTGAATGACCGCATTCCACTCAAAGTGCCGCAAACTCTGCGCGGCGAGGCGGGGCTGCGCTTTTCAAACAATATGAATGAACGCGGAGTGCACGCAGCGCTTTCGGGCGGTGCGGATAACGTCGCCTGGCAAGTGGACGGTTTGGACACGCGCGCGCGCGACTATGAGTTTCCCGGTTTTGCGGTCAAAGACGACCCTGGCAGCTTTTCCGGAAAAATGCCTAACAGCGACAGCAAGAGCCGCGAGTTTGGCCTGGGCGCTGCCTGGATTGCCGGCACCACGAGCCTGGGCGCTTCGTTCAATACCATCCGCGCCCGCTACGGCGTGCCGGGTGAAGAAGCGTTTTTGCCGCTGTCGCAAGACAAGTTTGATGTACGCGCCGGATTTTCGCCCGGCGGCGTGATCAGTGACGTGGTGCTCAAACTTTCTAACAACAAGTACGAACACAGCGAGGTTGAGCTACCCAGCAATGAAACCGCGGTGACCTTTAAAAACAAAGGCACTGAACTGCGCGCAGAAGTGACGCATGCGCCGCTGGCGGGCTGGCGCGGCACGGCAGTTATTCAGGCCAGTTCGCGCAACTTTTCTGCCCTGTCGCCGGATGGCGAGGTGGAGCTGGTGGAGCCCAACAAAACTCGCGCCACCGCGCTGGCACTGGTGGAAGAACGGGACTTTGGCGCTTTTGCGCTGGATGCCGGCGTGCGCGTGGAGCGGGAGCGGCATACGCCGGAATCTGGCGCATCGCGCAGCTTTAACTTAACGTCGCTCTCCGCCGGTGGGCTGTGGCGCTTTGCACCGGGCTACAACGCCGCGCTGACGATATCGTCCAACCAGCGCGCGCCGCAGCCCGAGGAGCTTTACACCAATGGCCCGCATGAGGCCACGGCCACCTTTGAGATTGGCGACCCCAACCTGCGGCGCGAGAAATCGCGCGCGATCGATTTGAGCCTGCGCAAAACCGCCGGGCCGGTGCGCGGATCAGTGAGCTTGTTTACGCAGCGCTTTACTGATTATGTGTTTGCGCAGTTCCTGGATACCGACGGCGACGGCGTTGCCGACCGGGTTGGCGAGGACGGCGTGCTCGATCCGGCCGGTGAACTGTTGCTTTTGCAATACATCCAGACCAAAGCGCGTTTTAGCGGTGCAGAGTTTGAGTTGTTGGCCGATCTGCCGGTACCAGGGCTGACCGTGCGGCTGTTTGGCGACCGGGTGCGCGCCAGTTTGGAAGGCGGCACGCCATTGCCGCGGATTGCGCCGCAGCGCCTGGGGCTTGGGCTCAACTACGCGACAGGGCCGTGGCAATTTGCGGTCAATGCAACCCGCGTATCCGCACAAACCCGCATAGCACCGCTGGAAACGACAACGGATGGCTATACCAAAGTTGATTTAAATGCACAATGGGTGGCGAAACTCGCTGCCGGATCGCAAATGAGCCTGTACGCCCAGCTGCGCAACGCCACCGACGCCACTGTGCGGCTGCACACTTCAGCGCTGAAAGACAGTGTGCCGCAAGCCGGCCGCACACTGCTGGCCGGGGTCAAACTGAACTGGTAAGCGGCTTGCGTCCGCGCCGGCAGCTCAAGCGTAATCACTAAACAGGAGTACTCTTGGGCTGCCGCGCAACGCGGGGTGAAGAACTTTCCCTGATTTGCGGTAACTTCAAAAAGTCTGACAATTGGCAAGAGGCAGCCGACAGACGGCCGTGATAAATTGGTAACCAACCGGAGGTAACTTCATAAGGTGGCTTCGGATCAGCGTGGACAAACACTAGACAGTCCATGCGTGTAAAACATAAGAAAGTCGGCAATACAGCGTGATTCTTTCTCTGTTTAAGAAGGACAAAGA
>JBJOQV010000308.1:0-6221 GCA_046049785.1 Pseudomonadota bacterium | reverse complement strand
AGCGTGAGCTTTTGACTCGCCCCCGCAGGTAAGCCGATGGTTGCATCCATGCCGCCTTCAAGACGCACGCCCAGTTGGGTGGTGCTGGCCGCGACCAGATTCATCGGCGGATCAGAAAACGCGCGCGCTACGCGAATCGAGGCCGGGCGGTGAAACACATCTGCCGTCGGGCCATATTGCAGCAATTCCCCTTTGTCCAGCACGGCTGTGTAGCCACCCAGCAAGAGCGCTTCGCTGGGTTCGGTGGTGGCATACACCACGGTAGAGTCACCCGTGGCGAAGAGTTGTGTAAGCTCTTCACGCAATTCTTCACGCAGCTTGTAGTCCAGATTCACGAGCGGCTCGTCCAGCAACATGAGCGGCGCATTTTTGGCCAGCGCCCGCGCCAGAGCCACGCGTTGCTGCTGCCCTCCAGACAACTCTGCAGGCAGGCGTTTTAGAAACGGCTCGATATGCAGTTTCTTTGCAAGCGCATTGACCTGCTGCTCGACAACGCTGTTGCCCGACTTGCGCAGCCGCAAGGGTGAAGCAATGTTGTCAAACACCGTCATCGACGGGTAATTGATGAACTGCTGATAAACCATCGACACATTGCGCTGCCGCACCGGCGTGCCGGTGATGTCTTGCCCATCCAGCATCAGCTTACCGCGCGAAGGTTTATCTAGCCCCGCCATGATCCGCATCAGCGTGGTTTTGCCGGCCTGCGTCGCACCGAGCAGCACGGACACCGCGCCCGGTTTGAGCACCAGGTCAAGCTTGTACAGGTGCTGGCTGGCACCCACACGCGCTTCGATATTCTCAAGCGTCAGCTGCATGTACTTCCCTATTCGTTCTTTGCTTGCCCTTCAAGCGTTCACCCTGTCCGTAACTAAGTGATGCGCAAACCACTGCGCAACGTGCTCGCGCTGCGGCGCAGTCATGTGTAATCCGAGTTTGGTGCGCCGCCACAGTACATCGTCGGCAGACTGTGCCCACTCGTGCTTGATCAGGTAGTTCAACTCTGCTTCGAATAAACCCGGCGCGACTTCTTCACCCAGTGCCTGAACGCTTACCGCTTGACCGATCAACAGCGGGAGACGCGCGCCATAGAGATGCGACAGCCGCTCCAGCAACGCTGGCGCTAACCACGGATACTGCTGCGCAAACTTGGCCTTGAGCGCTTCAAAGTCGCGATCAGGCCGCGACACCGTGCCAATGACTGGCCGAAAATCGCCGCCCGGTAAATGCTTGCCCGCCGTCCAGCGCGGTTTGTCGCAGGCGAGCACCGGGCAGACAAGATCGGCCGCTTCTTCTGCGAGTTTGCGAAATGTGGTCAGCTTGCCGCCCCACACAGACAGCACTGGTGCTGCATCTACATTCAATTCCAGTAAATAATCTCGCGTCACGGCAGAAGGATCGCCAGCGGCATCATCCAGTAACGGGCGTACGCCGGAATAGGTCCAGACGACATCGCTGCGGGTGACTTGTTTTTCAAAGTAGCGGCTGGCCTGCTCGCACAAGTAGCCTACCTCGTCTTCACCGATATGCGCAGCGCCGGGTGCGCCATTGTGTTCAACGTCGGTCGTACCGATGAGCGTGAAATCATGCTCGTACGGAATCGCAAAGATGATGCGCTTGTCCGGATTCTGAAAAATATATGCGTACGGATGCTCAAACATCTTGCGCACCACGATATGACTACCCTTGACGAGGCGCAAACTCTTCGTGTCATGCTGCTGGGCCTGGCCGCGCAAAAACTGCTCGGCCCATGGCCCCGCCGCATTCACCAGGCAGCGCGCATGCACAGTGTGCTGCTGCCCGTCTGCGCCTGATAGCTCCGCAGTCCAGCCATCTTGCTTGCGCAGCGCGCGCGTGCATGCGGTGCGTGTAAGAACCAATGCCCCATGATCGCGTGCATCCATCGCACTGAGAACAACTAGCCGCGCGTCGTCCACCCAGCCGTCCGAATACACAAACCCTTGCGTATAGCCCGGCTTGAGCGGTGCGCCGGCGGGATGATTGCGCAGTTGTACGGTTTCCGACCCCGGCAGCACCTTGCGGCTGGCCAGATGGTCATACAAGAACAGCCCTGCGCGGATCATCCACGCGGGCCGCATGCTTGGATCATGCGGCATGACAAAACGCAGCGGCCACATGATGTGCGGCGCGCTCGCCAGCAATACCTCGCGCTCGATCAGCGACTTGCGCACCAGAGAAAACTCGTAATACTCCAGATAGCGCAGGCCGCCGTGAATCAATTTGGTGGATGACGATGAAGTGTGCGCCGCGAGATCGTCTTTCTCGCACAGCACCACTTTCAGGCCACGCCCGGCCAGATCGCGCGCGATACCGCAGCCGTTGATGCCGCCGCCCACGACCAGCACGTCGCAGGTGTGCGTGAGCGCGGGCGGCTCGGCTTGCAGCGCGGCATTGGGCACAGGGTGATTCAACTGCGGCGTCTCCTCAGCGAGCAATCAGAACAGTTCAGAAAGTGGTGCAGATCTGAAACGCTGAATCTGATTGTTTATGTTCTTTTCTGTTCCTTTTTCAGTTTTTAGCAGTTACGATCGCAAAAAACAACCACAAAGCGCAAATAGTTATGACCCGCGCCAAAGGAGACCCCGTCCGTTATGACGCCCAATCCACGTCAGGCGCAGTTGCTTGAGACGATCCGCGCAGACGGTTCCGCCTCTGTTGAGGCGCTGGCGGAAGCATTTGGCGTGACACTGCAAACAGTGCGGCGCGACATCAAATTACTTGCCGAGGCGGGGTTGGTCGCGCGCTTTCATGGCGGTGCGCGCATCCCCAGTTCCACCGTTGAAAACATCGAGTACCGCCAGCGGCAGGAACTCAACGCCGATGCCAAGCGCCGCATTGCGCGCGCGGTAGCGGCGGATGTGCCGCACGGCTGCTCACTGATCATCAACATCGGCACCACTGCTGAAGCGATTGCGCGCGAGCTGCTAGCGCACAAGAGCCTGCGCGTAATCACCAACAATTTGAACGTGGCCGCGATTTTGTCTGACAACCCCGATTGCGAGGTGATCGTCACCGGCGGGCTGGTACGCAGCCGCGACCGCGGCATTATTGGCGAGGCCACCGTGGACTTTATCCGTCAGTTCAAGGTGGACATCGGCATCATCGGCATTTCTGCGATTGAGTCAGATGGCACACTGCGCGACTACGACTACCGCGAGGTAAAAGTGGCGCGCGCCATCATCGAACATTCGCGCCAGGTCTGGCTCGCCGCCGATCACACCAAATTCAACCGCCCCGCCATGGTGGAACTGGCACACATCAGTCAGGTGGATACGCTGTACACCGACGCCGCGCCACCTGCCACGTTTTCACAAATGCTGGCCGAGGCTGACGTAAGCTGTATCGTCGTTGACTAGATCATTTGGGATAGCGTTATGGCGTACTTGTTGGCCCTGGACCAAGGCACCTCCAGCTCACGCAGCATTGTGTTTGACGCGCAAGGCGCCATCGTCGCCATGGCCCAGCGCGAGTTTGCCCAGATCTATCCCAACCCTGGCTGGGTGGAGCACGACCCGCGGGAGATTTGGTCAAGCCAACTGGCCACCGCGCAAGAAGTGCTGGCCAAGGCCAAGCTCAGCGCTGCGGATATCGCCGCCATCGGAATTACCAATCAGCGTGAAACCACCGTGGTGTGGAACCGCAAGACCGGCGCGCCGGTCTATAACGCCATCGTCTGGCAAGACCGGCGTGCTGAACCGGCCTGCGCCAAACTGCGCGCAGATGGCCTTGCGCCGCTGTTTCAGAGCAAGACCGGCTTGATCATTGACGCCTACTTTTCCGGCACCAAGATTGGCTGGATTCTGGACAACGTGCCCGGCGCACGCGCGCTTGCAGACCAAGGCAATCTCGCGTTTGGCACCGTCGATAGCTGGCTGATCTGGAATTTGACCGGCGGCCGCCTGCATGTGACTGATGTGAGCAATGCATCGCGCACGCTTGCCTTCAACATCCACAACAACTCCTGGGACGACGAACTGCTGCGCGCGCTAAACGTGCCACGCAATATGCTGCCAGCCGTGCATCCCAGCAGCTATTTATTTGGTGAGACAGACGCCAAACATCTGGGCACCGCCATTCCTATCGCTGGTATCGCGGGCGATCAGCAATCCGCGCTTTTTGGCCAGGCGTGCTTTAAAGCAGGCCTGGCAAAAAACACTTACGGTACCGGCTGCTTCATGCTGATGCACACCGGCAGCACGGCGCTGCAATCCACCAACGGCCTAGTCACCACCTCTGCCGCGCAGCCAACCGCCACGCCAGAATTCGCACTCGAAGGCAGCGTATTCATCGGCGGCGCGGTGGTGCAGTGGTTGCGTGACGGCCTGCGTGCCATCAAGGGCAGCGGCGAGGTGCAAGCGCTCGCGCAAAGCGTGCCGGATGCCGGCGGCGTCATGTTTGTGCCTGCCTTCACCGGCCTGGGCGCGCCGTACTGGAAGCCGCAGGCCACTGGCGCGATTGTCGGCCTCACCCGCGGCAGCACCGTGGCCCACATCGCCCGCGCCGCGCTTGAGAGCATCGCCTTCCAAAGCGCCGCACTCTTGCAGGCCATGAGCCGCGATGCACAAGCGGCCGGCGGCGCGCCGGTGGCGGAATTGCGCGTCGATGGCGGCGCTTGCGTCAACGATCTGCTGATGCAGTTTCAGGCTGATCTGCTCGGCATCCCCGTGGTGCGCCCCAAGGTGATCGAAACCACCGCGCTAGGCGCTGCATACCTCGCTGGGCTCGCCACCGGCGTGTATAAAAACCTCGAACAACTCAGCAGCCAGTGGCAAGTCGAGCGCCGCTTTCACCCCACTCTGCCGCGTGACCGTGCAGAAGAACTGATGCGCAAGTGGGAGCACGCGGTGGCGCAGACAACACTGCAAAAAGAATAGCTTACGCAATATTCATGCGGGTTTTGAGGCAAAAGCGGATCGAAATGCGCATGGATATTGCGTATCCCTACCTGAACTCATCATTGCTTCGCTGCGCTCGCAATGCCGAGTCGGCTGGCACAAGGTAATCAGCGGCTACTTCTTCTCGCCCCACACTTCAGCCACTCGTGCATCGCGCCCGCAACTCTTGCGATAGTAGTTGTAGCGCACCGGATTCTTCTTGTAGTAGTCCTGGTGGTATTCCTCGGCAGGATAAAACGGTCCGGCGGCAACGACCTCGGTGTGAATCTGCTTGAACTTGCCGCTTTTCTCAAGCGCGGTTTTGCTGGCTTGTGCAGCGGTGAGTTGCGCAGGGCCTTGCGCAAAAATCGCGCTGCGGTATTCCGGCCCGATGTCACAGAACTGGCGGTCTTTCACCGTTGGGTCGATGTGGCGCCAGAAGTAGTCAAGCAGTTGCGCGTAGCTGACCTTGCCCGGATCAAACGTGATGCGCACGGCTTCTGCGTGGCCGGTGTTGCCTTTGCCGACTTGCTCGTAGGTGACGTTGGGCACAGTGCCTCCGGTGTAGCCGGATTCGGTCTTGAGCACGCCAGGCACTTTGTCAAAGTCGGATTCCACGCACCAGAAGCAGCCGCCAGCGAAGATGGCGGTTTCTGTGGTTGCGGCGATGGCGGCAGGCGTCGCGGGCTGCGGAGCGGTTTGCGCAAACGCGATAACGGCTAGCGCTGCTGCGCAGATAAAAAGTAGAAATTTTTTCATGTATTGATCACTTTTTTTTAAACCGACCTGGTCTGGGAAAAAATTGCCCTGACTCTAGCCCTCTCCCGCTGATGCGGGAGAGGGGACTAAAAGCACTCATACCCTCAACTCAGGCAGTTTTTCACCCTCAGGCACAAACTGCAGCGCCAAGCCGTTGTTGCAGTAGCGTTTGCCGGTGGGCTGCGGGCCGTCGTTAAACACGTGGCCCTGATGGCCGCCGCAGCGGGCACAGTGGTATTCGGTACGCGGCAAAATCAGCTTGAAATCGCGTTTGGTTTCCACTGCGCCGGGTATCCCGTCATAAAAACTCGGCCAGCCGGTGCCGCTTTCGTACTTGCTGGCGGACTTGAAAAGCGGAAAGTTGCACGCTGCGCAGACAAACGTGCCCGCGCGCTTTTCGTTGTTGAGCGGGCTGGTACCGGCGCGCTCGGTCGATTCTTCAAACAGAATGGCGTAGCGCTCGGCAGGCAGCAGCGCCTTCCAATCCGCTTTGGATTTAACGAGTTTGGTCACGGCAATCTTCTCCTTCGCAAAAGCATGGCGCGCGGCCAGTACACAAGCTGCAGCGGC
>JBJOQV010000307.1:0-2731 GCA_046049785.1 Pseudomonadota bacterium | reverse complement strand
TCATCGAATAGCCGCCGGGTGAATTCGCGCCGTAGCCGTTGGCCGCAAAGCCGCCGAGCTTGAAATCCGCCTTGCCGCTGGCGACCAAATACAGCACCGCCGCCGCCGCAACCGCGCCCAGCACCTGCGCAATGATGTAGCCGGGCAAATCCTTTGCAGCAAAGCGACCACCCACGACCAAGCCCACTGACACCGCAGGGTTGAAGTGCCCGCCCGAGATATGGCCCACCGCATAGGCCATGGTCAGTACTGTCAGACCGAATGCAAGCGATACGCCATGCAGCCCGATGCCCAAGCCGGGAAACGCCGCCGCAAGCACCGCGCTGCCGCAGCCGCCCAGCACGAGCCAGAATGTGCCGATGAATTCTGCGAGTAGTTTTTTGAACATGTTTTCCTCCGATAGATCAGGGTGTTCCCTGAAGTGCGGGCACCTTAAGGGCGGTACGCGCAGCCGTCAATCACATCGCAGTGACGGGACACAATCTTTCACAAACCGATGCAATCTGAATAGGTTGTACGCAGTATCCATGCGGTTCTTGAAGCATTTTTGCCTCAAAACCCTGATGGATATTGCGTATTCGCCTCTGGTAATGCACTCTAGTGGCGCCTGCACGGGCTGCGCGATGGCGCATATAATGCGTGCATCCAAGGAGCGCTGCAGCAGTTGCATCAATCTGCCAGGCTTGGACCTTTTCAAACGGCGCTCACCCACCCACAACCGCGTGGCGTGCCTCAGGTGAGCGTGCAAGTTTCCGCCCCCTCAGCACACAGCCGCCGGTTCATGCCTGGAGCAACGACATGAGCGCCGTACTCAAACCCAATCAATTCGCCGACTACAAAGTGGCCGACATGGCCTTGGCCGCGTGGGGCCGCAAAGAAATCTTGATTGCACAGACCGAGATGCCCGGCCTGATGGCGATCCGCGAGGAATTTGCCAAAGCGCAGCCACTGAAGGGCGCGCGCATCACCGGCAGCCTGCACATGACGATCCAGACCGCCGTGCTGGTAGAAACGCTGCAAGCCCTGGGCGCGCAGGTGCGCTGGGCATCGTGCAACATTTTTTCTACGCAGGATCATGCGGCCGCGGCGCTTGTGGAAAGCGGCACACCGGTGTTTGCCTACAAAGGCGAAACGCTCAAGGATTATTGGGACTACACGCACCGCATTTTTGAGTTCGGCCAAAAAGGCACCGAGGGCGAAGGCCCCAATATGATTCTGGACGATGGCGGTGACGCTACGCTCTTGATGCATCTGGGCAAGAAGGCAGAGAAAGATCAGTCTGTCATTGCCAATCCCGGCAGCGAGGAAGAGCGCGAGCTGTTTGCCGCGATCAAGGCCAAGCTGGTGGTGGACCCTACCTGGTACAGCCGCAAGAGCGCACAGATCATCGGCGTGACGGAAGAAACCACCACTGGCGTGCACCGCCTGAAAGAAATGTCGGCCAAGGGCACGCTGATGTTCCGCGCCATCAACGTGAATGATTCTGTGACCAAGAGCAAGTTCGACAACCTGTACGGCTGCCGCGAAAGCCTGGTGGATTCGATCAAACGCGCCACCGATGTGATGATTGCCGGCAAAGTGGCTGTGGTGGCCGGTTATGGCGACGTGGGCAAAGGCTCCGCGCAAGCGCTGCGCGCTTTGAGCGCCCAAGTGTGGGTGACCGAGATCGACCCGATCAACGCGTTGCAGGCCGCGATGGAAGGCTACAAAGTCGTCACGATGGAGTATGCCGCTGACAAAGCCGACATTTTCGTCTCTGCCACCGGCAACAAAAATGTGATCACCTACAAGCACATGGCAGCGATGAAAGACGAGGCCATCGTCTGCAACATCGGCCACTTTGACAATGAGATCGATGTCGCCTCGCTGGAGAAGTGCGTGTGGGACGAAATCAAGCCGCAGGTCGATCACGTGATCTTCCCGGACGGCAAGAAAATCATTCTGCTGGCCAAGGGCCGCCTTGTGAACCTGGGCTGCGCCACTGGCCACCCGAGCTTTGTGATGAGTTCAAGCTTTGCCAATCAGACGATTGCGCAGATCGAACTGTTTACACATAGCGACTATTACGAGCAAGGTAAGGTGTATGTGCTGCCCAAGCACCTGGACGAAAAAGTCGCGCGCCTGCATCTGAAAAAAGTCGGCGCAGTGCTGACCGAGCTGACCGATGAGCAGGCCGAATATATCGGCGTGCCCAAGCAAGGCCCGTACAAAGCAGACACCTACCGTTATTAATCAACGCTAAAAGAAGCCTACGCACTATCCATGCGCTTTTCCAGGCATTTTTGCCTGGAAACCCGCATGGAAATTGCGTGTTCTATGTTCAATCACTGAGGAATTCACCATGCGCTTGCTCCTGGTCTGGTTGCTGAATGCGGTTGCGTTGATTGGCGTTGCCCACGTGGTGCCGGGCATCAAGATTGCCGGCTTATGGGGCACGCAGGGCATTACGACTGCACTGATCGCGGCGCTGGTACTGGGCCTGGTGAACACCATCATCCGGCCACTGCTGGTGCTGCTCACATTGCCTGTCACGATTCTTACGCTCGGCCTGTTTTTCTTTGTCATCAACGGTCTGCTGTTCTGGGCGGTAGGCACCTTCCTGCCGGGCTTTACTGTGAGCGGCTTCTGGGCCGGGTTCATTGGTGCGATTGTGTACGGAATCATCGGCTGGCTGCTGTCGATGCTGCTGCCCAAGAAGCGCTAAGTACGGGGCATCATGCAACTACCGCCA
>JBJOQV010000306.1:0-5096 GCA_046049785.1 Pseudomonadota bacterium | reverse complement strand
TGGTGATCCGGGTCCGGCAGGCCGATGGCGGAGTTTTTGCCGTTGGTCAGGGTGAGCAGCTTTTCCATCACCCAGCGGTGCAGCGCGCGCGGCATCCAGAGAAACTTCAGGTTGGTGACATCCGGCGGCTGGCCAAACAAGAACTTGGGCACAATCCAATAACCACGCCGCCAACTGATGTGCGTGGCGGCTGAAACGCGGCTGGTCTCCACCGCGATGTCTGCCGCCGAATTGCCCCCGCCAATCACCAGCACACGCTTGCCGGCAAACGGCGCGGCGCGCTTGAAGCTGTGGCTGTGCAAAAACTCACCCGCGAAGTTACCCGGATAGTCCGGCCAGCGCGGTTTGTAGTGGTGGCCGTTGGCCACCATCAAGGCGTCAAACACGTGTGTATGCTGCGCGCCGTTTTGTTCCACTGTGATGTGCCAGCGCGCATCCTGCGTGCAGGCGAGTACACGAGTGTCGAACTGGATATGCTTGGTCACGCCAAAGTGATTCGCGTAGCTTTCAAAATAGGCAAGCAACTGCGCGTGCGAAGGATAGTCCGGGTAATGCGCCGGCATTGGAAAGTCGTGATACTGACTGAGCAGCTTGCTGCTGATGATGTGCGTGGTTTCAAACACGCTGGAGTGGCCCACGTCTTCTGAGAAGCGCCAGTTGCCACCCAGGCCACTGCCGGCCTCGAACACGGTGAGCGTAAGGCCTGCATCCAGCGCCGCTTTGGCCGCCGCCAAACCGGATGGGCCGGCTCCGATCACGCATACTGTTTTTGTCATAGCGCGATTATGGCAACAGTACGAGCTTGTGCGAAGCGCCTTTTGCCCCCTCTCCCCTCGCGGGAGAGGGCGGGGGGTGAGGGGGCGCCGCGCAATGGTTTCCCCACGTGACTGGCCTGCACACGCAAACGCACCGGTTGCATCGCGCGGTGCAGCACAGCGCCCACGCCGCGCCATGGCATCATGCGCGGCATGCAGGTATTCAAAGATTTCTCCGTCTCCTCCGTCGTCGCGGGTTTTGTCGCCATTTTGGTGGGTTACACCAGCAGCGCGGTGATTGTGTTTGAAGCCGCGCGCGCCGCCGGCGCATCTACCGCGCAGGCCGGGTCTTGGATGTGGGCGCTGGGCTTGGGCATGGGCTTAACCAGCATTGGACTTTCGCTGCGCTACCGTATGCCGGTGCTCACGGCGTGGAGCACGCCTGGCGCGGCGCTGCTGATCACTGGGAGCGCGGGCCTGCCCTACGCGCAGATCATCGGGGCGTTTGTGGCCACCGGGGTTCTGATTGTGCTGGCCGGTGTGACGGGCTTTTTTGCACGCATCATGGACCGCATTCCGGTCTCACTTGCCTCGGCCTTGCTCGCCGGTGTGCTGCTGCGCTTTGGACTGGATGCGTTTGTCGCTTTGAAAACGCAGTTCTTGCTGGCCTTTGCCATGCTGGCTGCGTATTTGATCGCGCGGCAGTGGCAGCCGCGTTACGCGGTGATTGCCGCGCTGGTGGTGGGCTGTATCGTTGCCGCGAGCAAGGGCTTGTTTGGCACATTCGCGCCGCCTGCAGGCCTGACCGTACCGCTGTTCACAATGCCGGAATTTTCGTGGCAGGCATTGATTGGCGTTGCGCTGCCGCTGTTTGTGGTGACGATGGCGAGCCAAAACCTGCCCGGCGTGGCGGCGCTGAAAACCAATGGCTACGCGCCGCCGCTGTCACCGATCATTGCCACCACTGGCGTGGCCACAACGCTGCTCGCACCGTTTGGCGGCTACGCGTTCAATCTGGCCGCAATCACGGCTGCGATCTGCATGGGGCGTGAAGCGCATCACGATCCGGCCAAGCGCTACACCGCGGCAGTGAGTGCGGGCGTGTTCTATTGCATCATTGGCCTGTTTGGCGGCGCAGTGGCGGCGGTGTTTGCGGCCTTTCCGCGTGAGCTCATCATGGCCGTGGCGGGGCTGGCGCTGCTGGGCACGATTGGCAACGGTCTTGCGGTTGCAGTGAACGATGAAGATAAACGCGAGGCGGCACTGATCACGTTTTTGGTGGCGGCCAGCGGCGTGACGCTGTTTGGCATTGGCGCGGCATTTTGGGCCGTGGTGGCCGGCGCGCTTGCCAGCGGGGCGAAACGACTGCATGCGCAGCGCAGCGCCGTAAAGTGATCACGCAATATCCATGCGCTTTTTCAAGGCAAAATGGCCGAAGATGCTCATGGATATTGCGTAGACGCCTAAAAAAGGCGTTCAACGCTGTGTTTTTGCCTTAAGGCCGCGCTGCAAAATCCCGCAAATACCGCAACCCCGCAATCGCGCGGCTGCCATACCAACTGATCATCTCGCCATCGATCAAGAGTACCGGTTTGCCGATCTGCTGCTCGAGCATGTCGGCATGCTTCTCGGTGAAACTGTAGGGTTCGGTGGAGAGCAGCACCAGATCGATCTCGCGCATCAGCGCATAAGAAAACTTGAATGCGGGGTAGCGCGACGCGCCCGCGCTTACGTTGCAGGGCACGCAGTCTGCATTGGCAATGCCGCTGCCGCCGTGCACATCCGGCCAGGTGTGCCAGTTGGCTAGTGCGAGAGTGCGGCTGATGTAGGTATCGCGCGCCACGGTCATCCACGGGTCTTGCCAGATCACGTACAGCACGCGGCGCACCGGCCAGACCTTGGCGCGCAGATTAGTAAGCTCGGTCTCAAATGATGCTGTCAGTGCCTGCGCGGCCGCGGCCTTGCCAAAGATGCCGCCCAACAGCGTATACAGCGTCACGTTATCTTGCGGCGTTTGTGGATGGGTCACGATCACATGCGGCACAAATGTGCGCAGTTGCTGCACGGCGGGCAATTCATTTTCGTCCACATTCACCACCAGATGGGTGGGCGCGAGCCGGCGGATTTTCTCCACATTCACATCCTTGGTGCCGCCGATTTTGGGAATATCGCGAACCAGCGCCACGGGATGAATGCAAAAGCCGGTGCGGCCCACCACCTGCGCGGCAAGGCCGAGATCAAGTAGCAATTCGGTGATAGAGGGCACCAGGCTCACAATGCGCGCCTTTTCATCCGCAGCGGCGTGCGGCGTACCTAGTGCATCCTTGAATAGGGCTGCTTGCATGCCACAGATTTTTACATGCGCGCAGCGCCAAGCCCGATAGAATTGACCGCAACAGAATCATTTGCGGATCTATATGGAAAAGCGCGGTAAAGAAGGAGGAGCACCGGCCGGCAGTGCGATCTCGCGTCTGCAGATGGCGGATGTGGCCAGGCTTGCCGGCGTATCGGTTTCGACGGTGTCGCGCGCGCTTTCGGGCAGCACGCTGGTGAATGAGCAGACCAGAAAGCGCGTGCGCGAGCTGGCGGAATCTCTGAACTACTCGATCAATGTGGGCGCGCAGAACCTGCGCCTGCGCCAAAACCGCACCATCGCGGTGGTGCTGCCGTTTGACTTTCGCACCGCGCAGACTGCGTCTGACCCGTTTTTTATCAGTCTGCTGGGCAGCATCGCCGATGCGCTGACCGACCGCGGCTACGAGATGCTGCTCTCGCGCATCGATGCCGAGCAGCTCTACTCCGCAGCGCAGCTGGTGCAAACCGGGCGCGCCGCGGGCATCATTCTGATCGGTCAGTGGCATCAGCACGAACAGCTCAACCAACTGGGCGCGCAGGGCTTGCCGCTCGTGGTGTGGGGCGCGCGCATGCGCGACCAGCTTTACTGCACCGTGGGCAGCGACAACGAGGCCGGCGGCAAGCTCGCCACCGAGCATCTGCTCGCACAAGGCCGCAAGCGGATTGCCTTTCTGGGTGATACCGAACTGCCCGAAGTCGCGCTGCGCTTTGCCGGCTACCGCAGCGCACTGGCGCAGGCCAAGGTCACGTTTGATCCGGAGCTGTCGATTCCCGCGCCGTTTGTGTCTGAAAGCGGCAAGCATGCCATCGATCATCTGATCAAACGCCGCACTAAGTTTGACGCGGTATTTGCCTGCAGCGATCTGCTGGCCATGACATCCATCCAATCTCTGCAATCGCACGGCCTGCAGGTGCCGCGCGATGTGGCCGTGGTGGGTTATGACGACGTGGCGCTCGCCACCTACTTTCAACCGTCAATCACCACGATTGCGCAGCACATGGGCGAGGCCGGCGACGCTTTGGTCACCGCGCTGCTTGAAGCAATTGAAGGCGCGCGGCCCGCGCCACGTTTTCTGCCTACCAATCTGGTGGTGCGCGCCAGCAGCGTTGTTTCCTCGTCTAAGTGAGCTGTGCCTGCCGCGCTGTAAGGCGGCTACCTTTTTCGTTGCTCACTATGCAAACGATTCCAATTTTATTGTGCATTGCACTATCGATTCTTTGTTGCAGGATATTGCAAACGATTGCAAAACTGCCTAACCTGCGTGGCAAGTTGAGTCTCGCATGCAGCTTCTGCGCGGTTCGCGCTTGCGACACCAACCGATTCACCTAGACCTAGACCAAGACCCACCCTCAGGAGACAGCATCATGGCAACCAAACACCCCGGCCTGCGTGTGTTCGCCGCGCGGCCCCTTGCACTGGCACTCAGCGCCGCGTTCTGCGCATCCGCATTTGCGCAAGACAAGCCTGCAGAGCCAAAAAAAGACGAGCCTCTCAACCTTGAATCGATTGTGATCACCGGCACTTCCAGCGCCGTGAGCAAAATGAAAAGCAGTGTGTCGATCAGCACGCTGGGCAGTGAGGCGATTGAAAAGTCCGGCGCGCAGAGCACGGCCGAGGTGCTGCGTTCGATTCCCGGCGTGCGGTCCGAGTCCAGCGGTGGCGAGGGCAATGCCAACGTTACTGTGCGCGGCGTACCCATTTCCGCCGGCGGTGCGCGCTATACGCAGTTCCAGGAAAACGGCCTGCCGGTACTGCTGTTTGGTGACTTCAATTTTGTCACCGGCGACATGTTCAGCCGCGCCGATTACGCGGTTGACCGCCTTGAGGTTGTGCGTGGTGGCTCAGGCTCCACGCTGTCTACCAACTCGCCGGCCGGCATCATCAACTTCGTCACCAAGACGGGTGACCTGAAGGCGGGGGCAGTGGGTTTAAGCCTGGGCCTGGATCACAAATCCAACCGGGTGGATTTTGAGCTGGGCGCGCCC
>JBJOQV010000305.1:0-2850 GCA_046049785.1 Pseudomonadota bacterium | reverse complement strand
ACCGCTGCTCATCCTACCCATCCACGCAATATCCATGCGCCTTTCCAGCCCAAAATGCCTGAAAACCCGCATGGATATTGCGTACGGCCTCTGCAATTTATAGTTCAACAGCGCAAATCTCTCGAAATAGAAGATCTTGGTAACGTTTACGCATGGCTTCCATTTCTCCCTGCCCAATCCCCCAAAACGCGTTCTTGCAAAAGTACGCGGCCAGCCCCGGTTATGCAGACTGCTACATGACTGAAGTTGCGGGTTGCGTGTCGCAAGCAGCATTTATTGAAGCGTTTTACACCACGCCGCTGTTCAAGGTGGAGCGCGGGATTCTGGCTGCGTTCGCGCGCCGGCCTTCGACAGATCGAGACGCGCGGCAGCTTGCCAAGGGTATCGCCCCGCACTTTGCGGCGTGGCGGGTTGAAAAGCAGACGGCGGAGCAATTGCTGCTGGCTGACTTCTCGGGCAAAACCCGCTCATGGCTGATGGCTGTGCCGCAAGATGCAGCCGACAGCACGCGGCTGTACTTTGGCTCAGCGGTGGTTGCGCACGTAGACAAAATCTCTGGCCGCGCGCAGATGGGCTTGGTGTTTCGTGCGCTGCTGGGGTTTCACAAACTGTATTCGCGGCTGCTGCTACGGGCTGCGCGCTCGCGCGTGTTGCGCGGCGGCTAGCGGGTATGCGACCAGCAAGCGTAGGGTGGGCAAAGCGATAGCGTGCCCACGCGATGATTCGGTGGGCACCCTGCGTTTTGCCCACCCTACACCGGCTACACTGCGACGCAATATTCATGCGCTTTTCCAGCCAAAAGCGCCTGAAAAAGCGCATGAAATATGCGTGCTGTCTATTCGATTTCTGCCAAATTGCAGGCGGCAGCGCGTGCTAGCAGCCACGGAATAACCCTTAAAACACGCTGCTACGGGCAGCCAGGCTTGATCCGCATCACTTTGGGCACACATGGGTGAGATATAACAGAGCACTCGTGGCGTACGGTGCATGTGTGGCGCTGGCCCCCACCCTAACCCTCCCCCGCTGATGCAGGGGAGGGGACTAAAAGCGGTATCCGCCAAACGTACTATTGATTCAATGTTTAACTCTTCTCTCTTTCGCAAGGCACACCATGGACCAAGCACAACAAAAAGCCATTCTCACCATTGCCATGCTGGCGGCGTTTGCCGATGGCGCCAAGGCCGATGCGGAGCGCGAGCAGATTCGCGGCATTGCGCAGTCGCTCGCCGGGCAGGCGCCGGGGCTGGATCTGGCCAAGCTGTATCAAGATGCGCTGCTCAAGCGCTTGAGTTTGTCTGATGCCGCCGCTGCGCTATCGCAGCATGATCACAAGCTGCTCGCCTACGAAATGGCGGTGTGCGTGGTAGATGCAGACGGCGTGCAGTCTGCTGAAGAAAAAACGTTTTTGAGCGAATTGAAAGTAGCGCTGGGCTTGAGCGATAGCGAGGCCGCGGCGAGCACCAAAGAGGCCGATGCGATTGCAGAGCTGATCGATGTGCCCGCCAGTGCAGCGCCCACCGCTACCAAAGTACAAACGCAGATCAACCCCGCTGTGGTGGCCGCGGCTGGCGCGGTAGCGGGCGGCGCGCTGGTGGCAATGAGCAGTAGCGAATCGAAAGGCCCGGTCGTGGCGGTTCAGCCCAGTGTTTCAGAAGCGCAGATCGATGCATCGATCAAGAACTATTCAATTCTGAACGGCGCGCTGGAGCTGCTGCCGCAAAGCTGGGCCAGTATGGCGATCATTCCGCTGCAAATGAAAATGGTTTATCAGATCGGCAAGCAATACGGCTTTGAGCTGGACAAGGGCCACGTCAAAGAATTTATCGCCACCGCAGGCGTAGGCTTTGGCTCACAATATCTTGAACAGTTCGGCCGCAAGCTGATTGGCGGCTTGCTGGGCAAAGTGGGCGGCGGGTTGCTCGGCGGAGTGGGGCGCGCGGCCACGGGCATGGCGTTTTCTTTTGCCAGCACGTATGCACTGGGGCAACTGGCCAAGCGCTACTACGCCGGCGGCCGGCAGATGAACACCGCCGTGCTGCAAAGCACCTTTAGTGAACTGCTTGGCCCAGCCAAACAACTGCAATCGCAATACCTGCCAGAGATTCAAGCCAAGGCCAAAACGCTGGATGCCGGCAAGATCATGGACATGGTGCGCGGCAAGGCCTAGGGCGCATCACGCATGTGCGTGATAGATGGTTTATTAATTTGAAATACGCAGGTTTTATGCGGGTTTCCAGCCAATTTTGGCCAGAGACCCGCATGGAATATGCGTTAACCACTCAAGATTACTGCTAATTTGCGCGCAAGCCGTACCTAAAACACACGGCGCATGCAGATTTGTACGAACTTTATGGGCTTTGCGGCCTCTACGTCAGGGTTATCCCATCCGCATTACTCCGACGTAAAGGTGCAATCCCATGGCCAAATTCTCACTTGAAGTCGCTCAACGTTTTAAGACCACGCTGCTGATTGCTACCTCCTGCGCTGTATTGGTGGCATGCGGTGGCAATGAAGAGGTCGAGCCGCCTGCCAGCGCTGCGCTTACGCAGACAGCCACCGATGTATCGGTCAATCTGACCGACAAAGCTGGCGGCGAAAAGAAATGGTCTTCGCTCAAGCTGAATTTTGCCGCAACCGTAGATGCCGGGCCAAGCAAAGGCACCGTGCTCAAGGGCGATTTGAAGCTCACCAGCAGCAAGCCCGAGGCGGATGGCTCAAGCGAAGTCAAAGGCGTATTGGTGGTGGGCGGCGACGATAAAGAGAACCGCCCTGGGTTGACCGATGATCAGAAAAAACAGCTCACCGCGCTGGCAGAGCAGTATCGCAAAGACGTGGATGCCGCGCGCAAAG
>JBJOQV010000304.1:0-11867 GCA_046049785.1 Pseudomonadota bacterium | reverse complement strand
CTGCGGTGGAGCATGGCGACAAGCACACCGTCTTTGCACAACCGCTGCACCCCTACACGCGCGCGCTGATGAGTGCGACACCGGCGATCCGGCCCGAGCAGCGGCGTATAAAAATCAAACTCAGTGGCGATCTGCCCAGCCCACTGAATCCGCCCGCGGGCTGCAGCTTTCACACCCGCTGCCCGTTCGCTGCGGAGCAGTGCAAACAGGAAGTGCCGCGGCTGCGGCTGCTCGCCGGCCGCCTGGTGGCGTGCCATCGGGTGGAAGAGATCAATTCCTAAGCACAACTACGCAATATCCATGCGCTTTTTCAGGCAAAAGTGGCTGAAAAAGCGCATGGATATTGCGTACTCTGCTTTAAAAGCGCTTCTATTCCACCCTGACGTAACTACTGCGCACGCGCACCCGGTCGCCGCAGTCAAAGTGCCACCACTCACTGTTTATGCCGGCAAAGCCGCCAGCGTGCATCGCGTCGCGCAGCAACTGCCGGTTGGCAATCTGCTGGGCACTGATGCGGCCTTGCGCAAGGTGCGCGGCCTCACGGGCGGGGTGAGAAAGCTCTGTCAGGTCGTCAAAACCGGTGCCCATGTCCAGCTCGTTGCCCTGCGCGTCCAGCAGCGTGACATCCACCGCCATGCCAAAGGAATGAATCGAGCCGCGCGCCGGGTCGGCCAGGTACATGCGCAGATTGGGGTCGGTCAGCACGTTCCACAACTGTACTTGGACCCGGTGCGGGCGCAGCGCATCCAGCACGAGCAGGCGGTGCCGCGGCGCGTGCTGCGCAAGCCACGCCGCAGATGCGGCCAGCGCCTGCGCCGCATCACGATGCAGATAAGCACAGTTCAGTTGCCCGTATAAATTGCGCTGCGCAAAGTTGTTGGCGCTGGCGTAGCGCAGATCGACGGCGATGCCGGGCACACTGGAAAGCGGCGCAAAATCCGGGTGGCTGGCGATGTCTTCAACGCGCATGCGGTTACCGCCGGAACACGTTTTCAAAGTCCATCCCGCCGCTGGGCGAGAGCTTGAAGCCTTGCACATCGCGCAGCATCGGCACGTAGATGGTGGAGTGCGCAATCGTGATCCACGGCCGCTCGCGCTTGAAGATCTCCTGCGCTTTCTCATACAAAACGGCGCGCTGCGCAGCGTCTACAGTGCCACGCGCTTCATCCACCAGCTTGTCAAACTCGGCATTGCAGAACTTGTAGCCGGCCGGGTCAACGTTGCACATCAGGTTAGGCGAAAGAAAATCGTCCGCATCACCAGTATCGCCTGACCAGCCGCTCATATACACATCATGCTCGCCTTGCTTGGTGCGCTTGAGATACTCGCCCCACTCGTAGGTTTTGATATTCGCCTTCACGCCAATGCGCGCCCAGTCCTGCTGAATGAGTTGCGCCATCAACTGACCGTTGGGGTTGGTGGGGCGCGCCACCGGCAGCGCCCATAAGTCCAGCCCAAAACCATTGGAGTAGCCCGCCTGGGCGAGCAATTGCTTGGCACGCGCCGGGTCGTATTCGTTCTTGAGATTTTTGTTGTAGCCGGGAATCACGGGCGGAAACGCGCTGACGGCCTGGATTGCATCGCCGCGCGGAAACAGCGCCTTGAAAATCGCGCTTCTGTCTACCGCAATATCCAGCGCTTCGCGCACTTCACGTTTGCCCGTGATCTCGCGCTTCATGTTAAAGGCCAGGTAAGAAATGTTCAGCGCCTGCGTCTGCGCCAGCACGATGTTGTCGCGCTTCTTGAGCGGATCAATGTCAATGTCGCGCACCGGCGCCGTGATGTGGCATTCACCCGCCAGCAGTTTTTGCACCCGCACGCTTGGCTCGCGCGCGATGGCAAAAATCAGCCGCTGGGTCTGCTGGGGCGCGCCCCAATAGTCCGGGTTGGCTTCCATCCGCACCGCTTCGTCTTTTTTATAGCTGCGAAAGCGGTATGGGCCAGTGCCTACCGGGTAGTTGTTGATGCTGCTGGCCTTGCCCTGCGCGAGCAACTGCTGCGCATATTCGGCCGAATGAATCCCGGCAAACGCAAAGGCGAAGTAGCTCACAAAAGTCACGTTAGGGCTTGTGAGTGTGAAGCGCACCGTGTGGGCGTCGAGCTTTTCCAGCTTCTGGATCATCTGCGCAAGCCCAAGGCCTTGCGGATACACAAACAGCGCCGGGAAGGCGATGTTGTAAGGATGCTTCGGGTTGATGAAGCGGCCAAAGGTAAACAGCACATCGTCTGCGCTGAACTCCCGTGTGGGTTTGAAGTACGGCGCGGCGTGAAACTTTACGCCCTTGCGCAGAGCGAAAGTGAACACCCGCGCGTCGGGCGATACGGTCCACGCTGTGGCGAGCAGGGGCACGAGCTTGGTCGATCCGCGCTCAAAACCTACCAGGCCCTGGAACATCTGCGCGGTCACGTTGCCGGTGCCAGCGGTGTCCCACAGCCCTGGATCAAACCCTTCCGGGCTTGAGTCGGCGCAGTAGACGAGTGGTTTTGCGGCGGCGCTTTGCTGTGCATACGCTACAGCGCTGCCGGCGAGGGCACATGCGGCCAGCATGATGCGTGCAGCGCGCATCATGCTGCCTTCTCCAGGCGCGCCTTGAGCCAATCGTCAATCGCGCGGCCCAACTGGGGAACGCGCCACGTCGTCGCGCAGTCATCGTTGGGCGCGTAGCGCGTGCCCAGGTTGGTGATCAGCGCAATCAGGTAGCGGCGGCCCTGCGCGCCATTGCCCAGCACCAAGCCCGCATCGGACGCATAGTTTTCTGTCGTACCGGTCTTGTGCAAAAACTGCGCGGTCGCGCTCTGGCTGGCAGGGCGAACGTCCGCGGGATAACGCTCGGCTTGCACTAGCGCGCTGCCGTCGGCCGCGATCCAGCGCGGCGGCAACCGCGCGGCAATGCCACGCTGCCAACCTGGTACGCCGGCAAGAACGGTGGAAGATAATACCTCGTGCAGCGCTTGGTCGCCCATCCAGCGCCAGAATAGTTGCCGGCTTTGCTCAGACAGCACCGGCGCCTCACCGGCTGCAAGCCAAGGCGCGGCAGGCAAATCGCTGCGCAGCAGCCACAACAAGCGCGCGGTGTCCCACGCGGTCATATGAATGTTGCCTACCCCGGCGGCGCCGTTGGTCCAGCGGCCGTCGGCGCGGGTATTGGCGATGCGCAAGGTCGGCAATCCAAGGCGGTCAAACAGCACATGCAGTTGGTTGTTCAGTTCAGAGCGCGTGCGCGCGATCGCTTGCCGCGCATGCAGCAGAGCAACCAGCGCACTTGTCGCGTCGTTATCGCTGACGGTCATCATCAGTTCAGCCCACGCGGCCAAGGTCTTGGTCTGTCCTTGATAGCGAAACGATTCGTTCCACATCGCATGCCCGCCATCGCACAAGCGTGCGACGCCCACGGCGACCATCAGCTTGAGCAGCGATGCAGGATACGGCACCACAAACCGCTGCGGGCCGTCACCGTGTAGGGCGCGCCACTTCAACGCACTCCAGTCTGCTTCGGGCCACCATGCGATTGAGCGATGCCGCGCATCGGTCTGGTCTGCCAACCACTGCACGCCGCGCACCGCTGCCGCATTGGCAGGAATCTCCGCTGCCATGCCCTGCGGCACGTCACGCCAAAACAGCACGTTGGCCCAGACCGGCGGCGCGTTGTGTGGAAACGCAATCACCGCCAGATCAACGCTGGGAAAATGCTTGATGCGCGCACCCTGCTGCATTGAGTCCGCGGTCGCGCCAAAATCCTGCGCGCGCACCGCCGCAAGCAGCGCCTGCGCGAGCGATGCATGAGTGAGCGCTTCAGCGGCCAAGATCCACCCACTGCCCCTGCACCATAACCTGCTGTATTTGCAGATCGCGGTTCATCACGACGATATCGGCAAACGCACCGGCCGCCAGTTGGCCGCGATCAGCCAGACCGAGAAACTGCGCAGCGTAGGTAGATACGCGGCGCGCGGCATCGTCAAGCGGCAAGTCCAGCGCGACCAGATTGCGCAGCGCTGCGTCCATGGTGAGCGTGCTGCCGGCCAGCGTTCCGTCGGCCAGGCGCACGCCGTTGCCGCACTTGCGTACGCGATGGCTGCCAAGTGCGTATTCCCCGTCGGGCATGCCGGTGGCGGCAGTGGAGTCGGTCACGCAGTAAAGATGGGGGATTGCGCGCAGCGCGGCCTTGATGGCGCCCGGATGCACATGCTGCAAATCTGCGATCAGCTCTGCATACTGCGCATGTGCGAGCGCGGCACCGACAATACCCGGCGCGCGATGATGCAGGCCGCTCATAGCATTGAACAAATGCGTAAACCCGCTGGCGCCGGCCGCCAGCGCCGCGATACCGTCTTCGTAGCTACCCAGCGTGTGGCCGATTTGCACGATAAAACCCGCAGCGCGCAAAGCCACGATCAATTCAATGCCGCCCTCAAGCTCCGGCGCGACAGTGACCAGGCGGATCGGCGCGTGTGCATTGAGCTGCTGAATTTCTGCGAGCGAATTGGGCCGCGCAAAAGCCGGCTGCGCGCCCAGCTTGCCGGGGTTGATGTACGGCCCTTCAAGATGGATGCCCAACACGCGCGCGGCGTCTTTGCCCGGCTGCGCAATCAGCGGCTGCACTGCTGCGATGGCGCGCGCGATTTCATCCAGCGGCGCGGTCATGGTGGTGGCCAGCAGCGATGTGGTGCCGGTGCGCACATGCGTGCGTGCTACTTGCTCTGCCGCGCCGCCGCCCTGCATGATGTCCACACCGCCCGCGCCGTGCACATGCAGGTCGATAAAGCCCGGCAGAATGATGGGCCTGGCACCGTCACGCACACCTTGCGCTGTCACTGGCTGGCCGGTAATGCGGGCGACGCGGCCCTGCACAACCTCAAGCGCACCATGCACAAAGCCACTGGGCGTGAGAATGCGGCCTTCAAGCATATGCGTCGTCATGGCCGCATTGTAATAGTGGTTACGCAATATCCATGCGCTTTTTCAGGCATTTTTGCCTCAAAAAGCGCATGGATATTGCGTATGCTTTGGATAAACATCTTCTTTTTTGGACTAGTCCGTGCTCGCGCTGAGCTGGTGTGCCGCACCCGCGCCCGTAGCCAGCAATGCCCGCAACACCGGCAGCGCTTGGTTGAGCGCCGCGCTCAGCGTGTAAGGCGGATTGACGATGAACATACCGCTGGCCACAAGGCCCTGCGCATTTGCGTCCGGCTGCGCCACGTGCAGCGTTGCGTGCAGCCATTTGGCGCGCGCAGCATCGCATACACGCACGAGCGCGGCAGGCAGATTGCGCGATTCCGGCCGCGCCAGTATCGGATACCAGATTACGTATGTACCTGTGGCAAAGCGCTTGAGCGCATCAGCGAGCAGGTCGGTCACGCGGCGGTAGTCGCGCTTGTCTTCATAGCTGGGGTCGATTAAAACCAAGCCGCGGCGTGACGGCGGCGGCAAAAATGCCTTGAGTCCTTCAAAACCATCGGCCTGCAGCGTTTGCGCCTGCCTGGGCGCCGAGAGTTGCCGCATATTGTCCGCCAGCAGCGGAAAGTCTGTGGTGTGCAATTCAAATAGCCGCAGCTTGTCGTGCGCGCGCAGGCGGCGTTGCAGCAGCACCGGGCTACCGGGGTAGCGCGCAAGCTCGCCATCTGCGTTAAAGGCGCGGATCGCATCTTCATACTGCGCCAGCAGCGGCGGCAGATCGGTGGCTTGCCACAGCTTGGCAATGCCGTGCAGATACTCGCCACTTTTTTGCGCATAGGCATCCTGCAGGCCGTAAAAACCCGCGCCGGCGTGCGTATCCACCACCATCAGCGCGCCGTCTTTTTGTGTGAGGTAGTCGATGATATGCAGCAGCACGGCGTGCTTGAGTACATCTGCGTGATTACCCGCGTGAAAGGCGTGGCGATAGCTGAACATAGTGAAATGTGTTTTAGGGTACGCAGGTTTCATGCGCCTGTTGAAGCATTTTTGCCGCAAAAGGCGCGTGGAATCTGCGGGATGACGAATGACTTCGTGCCTTGCGGCACTCAATGACCCGGCGCTTGCGCGCCTCAATGACTTGGCAACCGGCGCGTCATTGCATCATTGAAGCCGCGCCAGCGGCAAAGTCATTCCGTCATCCCGCTATTATCAACTGATGTTTGAATCCAAAGACGTCGGCGATCTAAAAAGCGAAATCGCCGCTAACGCGGCGCGGCTGATTGCCGAAGAAGGCCTGAATTACGCCGCCGCCAAGAAAAAAGCGGTCAAGCAGATGGGTCTGGCAAACCGCCGCGTGGAGCTGCCGGATAACGACGAAGTGACACTGGAACTGCGGCTGTATCAAGAGCTGTATCAAGCAGATACGCAGCCTGCGGAGCTTGCCGCGCTGCGCGCAACCGCGCTGAAGTGGATGGACAGGTTTGCGGCGCACCCCGCGCTGGCCGCACCGCCGCTGTTGGCCGGTGCGGTGTGGAACGGCACGGCGAACGCGCATTCACCCATCCATCTGCTGCTATTTGCGGCAGACATCAAGGCGATGGAGTTTGAAATGATGAATCTCGACCCGGAGATTGAACCGACTGAGGTCGCGCACGTCAGCCAGCCGGGCACCGTGACCGCGATGGTGCTGCAGGACGATGGCGTGCCGGTAGTGCTGGCCCTGTATGAGGCCGATGCTGCCCGCGGTTTGCTCACGCGCCAAACCTCGCTGGGCGAGCCGGCGTTTGGCAGCGCGGCGCAGTTGCGGGCGCTGCTGGAGGGGGGCGCTTGAGCCGCATCTTGAACCGGCGCAGCGTGCTGCTGGGCGGTGCCGCTGTGGCGGCGGTAGCGGCCGGCGCGGCGGTGTCTTGGCGGCGGCTTTCGCCCGTCACGCCGGCAGACGGCGCGGTGGCCGAGTTTTATGCCCTGACACTGAACGATGCGGACGGCAAGCCACTGGCGCTGAAGCAATTTACGGGCAAATCCACCGTGGTGAACTTCTGGGCAACCTGGTGCGCACCCTGTGTGGAAGAAATGCCGGAGTTTGATGCGGTGGCCAAATCCACCGCTGCTCAGGGTTTGCGATTTGTCGGTATCGCCATCGATTCACCCTCCAACATGCGTGAATTTCGGGAAAAAGTGCAAGTTTCTTACCCGCTACTCTCGGCCGGATTTGGCGGAACTGAGCTGGCCAAAGCGTTTGGCAACACCACCGGCGGGCTGCCTTTTACGGTGCTGATCTCCGCCCAAGGCGCGATTCTTCAGCGCAAAATGGGGCGGCTGAAAGAATCCGAGCTACGCGAATGGATCACGCATTTGCGCTAGTGCGTTACCGCAAATTCCGCTAAAGTGCGCGCAATCCACTTTAAACACACGCGAAATCCCGCCCATGTCGCGAAAGATCCTAGTACTGCACGGCCCCAATTTGAACCTGCTGGGCACCCGTGAGCCGGACATCTACGGGCGCTCCACACTGGCAGAGGTCAATGCGCGCCTCGCAAACATGGCGCTGGAAGTCGGCTGCAAGCTGGATAGCTTTCAGTCCAACCACGAAGGCGCCCTGATCGACCGGATTCACGCCGCGCGCGCAGAAGGCGTGGATTTCATCGTTATCAACCCGGCCGCTTACACACATACATCGGTGGCGCTGCGCGATGCGTTTGCAGCGGTGGAGATTCCGTTCATTGAGGTGCACCTGTCCAACGTGCATGCGCGTGAAGAGTTCCGCCACAAGTCTTATCTGGCCGACATGTCAGTGGGCCAGATCTGCGGCCTGGGCATTGCCGGCTACGAGGCGGCGGTGGAATACGCGCTGACGTACGAGCAGCGTAATTAGTCCCGCAACAAGCCGCCGCAGAATTTTGACATTCGTTGAATTTCGCTTAAAGTTCGCCCTTCTTACTTTAACTACCCACAAAAAACATGGATCTGCGCAAGCTGAAAACCTTGATTGACTTGGTGGCGGAGTCTGGCATCACCGAGCTGGAGGTCACTGAAGGAGAGGGCAAAGTCCGCATCGTCAAGGGCGGCGCGACCGGCCAGATGATGCAGGCGCCCACCATGATCAGCGTACCGGCCCCGGCACCGGCTGCAATTGCCGCACCCTTGGCGGCAACGCCAGCTGCGGCCGAAGTGGCTGCCGTGCCGGCGGGCAACGTGGTCAAGTCGCCGATGGTCGGCACTTTTTACCGCGCGCCCGGCCCAGGTAAGCCCAACTTTGTAGAAGTGGGCCAGCCCATCAAGTCCGGTGAGACGGTGTGCATCATTGAAGCGATGAAGCTGCTCAACGAAATCGAATGCGGCTTTGACGGCACGATTACACAGGTGCTGGTGGAAAACGGTCAGCCGGTGGAATACGGGCAGCCGCTGTTTATCGTTTCGTAGAATACTCAACTAAATAGACGCACTATCCATGCGCTTTTTGAGCCATTTTTGCCTCAAAACCCGCATGGATATTGCGTAGTAGCAATTCATTCCCCTCCCCTGCGAGCAGTGGAGGGTTAGGGTGGGGTCCTTCGAGAGCACGTTCATCCTCAACCAACCCCCTCTCAACCTCCCCCTGCGCGCAAGGGGAGGAGTAAAGAAGAACAGGCCGCGTTTGAAAGAGCAAGACCATACACAATATGTTTGAAAAAATTCTGATCGCCAACCGCGGTGAAATCGCCTTGAGAGTGCAGCGCGCCTGCCGCGAGATGGGTATCAAAACTGTAGTGGTGCATTCCGAGGCGGATACCGAGGCCAAGTACGTCAAGCTGGCAGATGAGTCTGTGTGCATCGGCCCGCCGCCTTCGCGCGACAGCTATCTGAACATGGCCGCCATCATCGCCGCGGCAGAAGTTACCGACGCTGAAGCGATCCACCCCGGTTACGGCTTTTTGAGCGAGAACGCGGACTTTGCCGAGCGCGTGGAGCAAAGCGGCTTTGTGTTTATCGGCCCGAAGGCCGAGTCCATCCGCCTGATGGGCGACAAAGTCAGCGCCAAAGACGCGATGAAGCGCACCGGCGTACCCACCGTGCCCGGCTCAGACGGCGCGCTGCCCGATGACCCCAAAGAGCTGGTGCGGATTGCGCGCAGCGTGGGCTACCCCGTCATCATCAAGGCGGCGGGCGGCGGTGGCGGGCGCGGCATGCGCGTGGTGCATACCGAAGCGGCGCTGATCAACGCGGTGAACATGACCAAGAGCGAGGCGCAGGCCGCGTTTAACAATCCCACCGTGTACATGGAAAAGTTTCTGGAAAATCCGCGCCACGTGGAAATCCAGATTCTGGCCGATCAATACAAAAATGCCGTGTGGCTCAGTGAGCGCGATTGCTCGATGCAGCGGCGCCACCAAAAGATTATTGAAGAAGCGCCCGCGCCCGGCATCAACCGCCGCGCGATCGAAAAGATCGGCGAGCGCTGCGCTGAGGCGTGCAAGAAAATCGGCTACCGCGGCGCCGGCACATTTGAGTTTTTGTACGAAAACGGCGAGTTTTTCTTTATCGAGATGAACACTCGAGTGCAGGTGGAGCATCCGGTCACGGAGCTTGTGACCGGCATCGACATCGTGCAAGAGCAGATCAAGATCGCCGCCGGGCAGCGCATGACGCTGCGCCAGCGCGACATCATCATCAAAGGCCACGCGATCGAGTGCCGCATCAACGCCGAAGATCCGTACAAATTCACCCCGAGCCCCGGCCGCATCACCACCTGGCACGCGCCCGGCGGCCCCGGCGTACGCGTCGATTCGCACGTGTACAGCGGCTACCTCGTGCCGCCGCACTACGACAGCATGGTGGCAAAAATCATCGTCTACGGCGACACGCGCGAGCAAGCGATGGCCCGCATGCGCATTGCCCTGTCTGAAACCGTGGTCGAAGGTATTCAGACTAATGTGCCCCTGCACCGTGAGTTAATGCAGGACACCAAGTTTATGGATGGCGGGACGAGCATTCATTATTTGGAGCACAAGCTTGCGCAGCGCAAGAACGGGTGATGCTCCGTTCTTGCAGAACCTCCCACCGTTCGCCCTGAGCTTGTCGAAGGGCTGAACGGGATGCGAAGTCGCCGGGGGTTACCCGGCGGCAAGTCACTTTTCTTGTCTTGCCAAGAAAAGTAACTCAGGTGCAGGGCGAAGCGCCTGCGAATGCTTCTTCCAGCACGGCTATACGCAATATCCATGCGCATTTTGGGCCACTTTTGCCTCAAAAGGCGCATGAAATCTGCGTGATCGCTTAGCGCTCAAGCCGTTACAATGCCGCATGCCGAATTTCCGCACTATGTCGCTCACCGTCATCGCCAATGAAGATCAAGCCGAGGCGCTGTTCAACGCGCTGGATGACCTGGGCGCGAGCGGCTTGTCGCTGGAAGATGCGCAGGCCGGCACGGAATCTGAAACACCGATTTTTGGCGAGCCTTCTGCCGCACCGGCGGACGAGCCGCGCTATTGGAATCGCAGCAAACTGATTGCGTATTTTGAAGATGAAGCCGCGCTGGCCGCAGCGTTAACCGCCGTGCAAGGCTTTGACCATCAGGTAGAAGAAGTGGCGGAGCAGGACTGGGTGCGCCAGACGCAGGCGCAGTTTGAGCCGATTGAAATCACGCCGCGGCTGTGGATCGTGCCTTCGTGGCACCGCGAAGCCGCCGCGCATCATCTGCCCACAGACGCCATTCAGATCGAGCTGGACCCCGGCCTGGCCTTTGGCACCGGCAGCCACCCAACCACGCGGCTGTGCTTGCAATGGCTGGCGCAGGCTGATCTACAAGGCAAAAGCGTGCTGGACTACGGCTGCGGATCGGGCATTCTGGCGATTGCCGCGGCCAAACTCGGCGCGGCGCCGGTGGTGGGCACGGATATCGATGCGCAAGCGATTACTGCAGCGCAGTTCAACGCGCAGAACAACGGCGTGGGCGGCATTGCCTTCGGTCTGCCGGAGATGATGCAGCAAGATATGCAGCAAAATACGCGGGTATTTGATGTGGTGGTGGCCAATATCCTTTCCAATCCGCTCAAGCTGCTGGCCAGCCTGCTGGCGGGCCGTACCGGGCAGATGCTGGTGCTGTCGGGGATTCTTGAGCGTCAGGCCGATGAGATCACCGCCGCGTATGCGCCGTGGATCGACATGCAGGTGTGGCGCGCGCACGATGGCTGGGTGTGCATGGTTGGCCGCGCCCGCGCCAATAAAGCGCGCGATTAGAATAGAACCTGTCTCAAAACGTAGCGAGCGAGTCGAGTTGAGTATGAGGAGCGCAGACAGTGCGAAAAGCACGGCGAGCACCGGAGTGCTCAAATCGGCACGCGCAGTAGTTTTGAGATAGGTTCGTATGGCTCTAGCAGCAGTCTGTCCCCAATGTAGTACGCGGTTTCGCGTAGTCGCTGATCAACTCAAGCTCAAAAACGGCTGGGTGCGCTGCGGCTCGTGCGGTTTTGCGTTTAACGCGGTCGAGCGCCTTACCTACGTTCCGGACGATACGATCGTTATGCGGCGTTCTGCCATGGACGAGCTGTTGGCCAAGCGCAGCCAAGACACTGCTGCGGCGGATGCCACTGGCGCGGCAGCGGCGGCAACACCCGCACCGGCAAAATCAAGATTCCCTCTTGGGCCGGATGCGCAGTTTGAGGCGGCCTCGCGCGAGTCTGCCGCGCCATCGCCCGGCCCCACGGCCGCTCCTGCCGAAGCGGTGTTGCCATGGCCGGAGTTGCGGGACGAGAAAGACGAAGATACAAGCAATGCCGTGCCTGCAGCGCAAGCGGTTGTCGCGGCCACGGCCTCGCCGCAAAGTCAGCCTTTAGACAACGTGCAGGCCGATGCCGACAGCGCAGGTCCCGCGCCTGCGCGCCGCAAAACAAAGAGCAGTCCGCCGCCGGATGACAGCGACCCTTACGAACTGCACACGATTATCGAACTCGGTGACTCGCGCGAGAGGAGCGAAGAGCGGATGCTGCGGCCGGCA
>JBJOQV010000303.1:0-4175 GCA_046049785.1 Pseudomonadota bacterium | reverse complement strand
CCATGCGTAGTTCCCAACCCTTTGTGCGCAAGGCATTGGCCTGCGCATGTCTTGGCGCCGCGGCGCTGGCAACCGCCGGCATCGCTACCGCGTCCAGCCACCGTGAAGCGCCCTTCATCACCTCCGCACCCAAAGTGGATGGCACCGACTTTTATATGTTCCGCAGCTATGAAGCCGGGCGCGATGGCTATGTGACACTAATCGCCAACTACTTGCCGCTGCAAGACAGCTACGGCGGGCCAAACTACTTCACGCTCGACCCGGATGCGCTGTATGAACTCCATATCGACAATAACGGCGACGCGCAAGAAGATGTGACGTTTCAGTTCCGCTTCAAGAACAATCTAAAAGACATTCAATTGCCCATCGGCGGCAAGAATGTCTCGATCCCGCTGCGCCAGGCCGGCGGCATCACCGACGTGAACGCAGCCCTGTCCAATGTGCGCGAGACCTACACCGTTGATGTGGTGCGTGGCGACCGCAGAAGCGGGCAGCGTCAATCCATCACCAATGCGGCCGGCGGCGCAGCCACGTTTGACAAGCCGGTAGACAACATCGGCGACAAAACATTTGGCGGCGTAGGCAGCTACGCGGCCTATGCGGCCAAGCACATGTACAGCGTGAAAATCCCCGGCTGCGGCGATGGCCGCGTGTTTGTGGGCCAGCGCAAGGAATCATTCGCGGTCGATTTGGGCAAGGTGTTTGATCTGATCAATCTCAATCCGCTGGGGCCAGTCAACGGCGGCACTAACATCATTGACGACAAAAACATCACTTCGTTGATCATGGAAGTGCCGGTGTCTTGTGTGGCCACCGCGAATGATCCGGTCATCGGCGGCTGGACCACGGCCAGCATGCGCCAAGCGCGTCTGCTTTCCGGCAATCCCAAGGCGGGCTTTGGCGCGGGTGCGAGTTTGAGCGGCGGCGCGTGGGTGCAGGTGTCGCGCCTGGGCATGCCGCTGGTGAACGAGGTGGTGATCGGTCTGAAAGACAAAGACAAGTTCAACGCCAGCAAACCAAAAGATGACGGCCAGTTTGCCGACTACGTGACCAATCCCACACTGCCCGCCCTGGTTGAACTGTTGTTCCCCGTGGCCAAGGCACCGACAAACTTTCCGCGCACGGATTTGGTCGCGGCGTTTCTCACCGGTGTCGCTGGCGTGAATCAGCCCAAGAACGTCAAGGCATCGGAGATGCTGCGTTTGAACACATCGATTGCACCTACGCCTAAGGCGACGCAGAACAATCTGGGTGTTGTCGGCGGTGACCTCGCGGGCTTTCCCAATGGCCGCCGGCCGGGCGACGACGTGGTGGATATTGAGCTGCGCGTTGCGCAAGGCTTGCTGTGCGTAGCGACCGGCGCGAACGATGCGCTTAAAGTCGGCTGCAAACCTACCGATGCACCGGCCGGCAGCGCGCCAATTACCGACGGCGCCTTGCAAGAAGCCGCGCAGTTTGACGACAAGTTTCCGTACCTGACCACGCCGATCCCTGGTGCTGGCGTGGGCGCGGAAGGCGGCATGCAGAAAACCTCGGCCGCGCGCCGCTAACCGGAGGCCATCATGAATCGCACAAGCAAACTGATGGCCGCGCTACTTGCGAGCCTGCTCGTAGCGGCCTGCGGTGGCGGTGGTGGCAGCGCGCCACCCGCCCCGCCGCCACCGGTGGCGGACAACGTGGTGCCACCCGATGCGCAAGGCTCCGTGAACGGCTTGCTCGGCTGGATGAAGTCGCGCGCGGTGGCTGTGGGTGAGAGCGCTGAGCCGTTTGACCTGTCTAGCGTGAGTTTTCCGGTCAGTGAAGACGGCGAGCCAGACGGCTCAATCTAGGACGCCCCGTGCAGCATGTTGTTCAATCACTGGCGCTGTCAGCCGCAATGCTGGCAGCGCCAGTTCTTGCTGCACCGGTCCTGCCTGCCAATGCGCAGACGGTGGTGGAGCGGTTGCCGCTGCGTCTTGCACCACCGCGTGAAGCTACTGGAACTGCCACGCTTTCGACAGCGCAAGCCGCAGCGCAGGCGCAGCAACTGATCGAGCAATCGCGCAATCAAGGCGATCCGCGCCTACTCGGCCAGGCGCAAACCCTGCTTGCGCCGTGGTGGAATAAGCCCGCTGCGCCGGTGGAAGTCGCTGTGCTGCAGGCCACAATTCTGCAAAGCCAGCATCATTTTGTGGCGGCGCGCGACCTGCTAAGCAATGTTGTGGCGCGCGCACCGGAAAACGTGCAGGCCTGGCTCACGCTTGCGACCATCGAGCGCGTGATGGGCAATCTTGGCGCGTCTGATGCAGCCTGTACCGCATTGATCCGAACCGGCGCACGCTGGATAGCCGGTGTGTGTGCGGCGGAGAATCAATCATTGCGCGGCGGCTTTGCGCGTGCGCGCAAGGCGTTCAACGCACTCGCGAGCGCGCCAGGCATCAGCACTGCGCAGCAAGTCTGGGTGCATTCGCTTGCCGCAGAAAACGAAGAGCGCGCCGGTGACGACCAAGCTGCAGCGCGGCTATACCGCGCTGCGCTGCAGGCCACGCCGGACCGCTACACCGCGCTTACCTATGCAGACTTGCTCTTGCGCACCGGCCAGCATGCACAAGTTGCGGCAGCGCTCGCGCAGGAGCCTGCAACCGACGCCGTGTTGATCCGCCGCGCCGCCGCAGCAAAGCGTATGCAGAACGCAGCGTGGCGCGGCATGGCCCAAGAACTGGCGCAGCGCCGCGCGCAGCTACTGCTGCGCGATGATTCCGCCGCGCATGCCAGAGAGATGGCGCTGATCGCCTTGTGGATCGAAGGCGATGCCGCGCAAGCATGGCGCGAAGCACAGCGCAATTACACCTTGCAGCGTGAAGCCTTTGACGGCTGGCTCCTGATGCAAGCTGCGCTCGCCACCGGCGTAGCAGAGCACATCAAGACCGCCAAAACACTGCTTCAATCCACCGGCATTGTGGATGCGCGCGTGACCGGTGCGCGTGCCACATGAAGCGCCTTCTATTTGCCCTATTGTTGTGGTGCTGCGGCAGCGCCTGGGCGCACAAACCCAGCGATGCCTACTTGTTTGTTGTGGCCGACGGCGCGCAGCTCTCCGCGCGGTGGGACATAGCGCTGCGCGATCTGGACGCCGCGCTCAATCTGGATGACGATGGCAACCGCGAACTCATCTGGGGCGAAGTTACGCAGCAGTTGTCTGCGATCACCGCGCTGCTCGCCGACGGTGCACGCATCACGCGGGGTAACCAGTCGTGCGCTCTGCAATGGAGCGGCTTTGTCACGCAGCAGCGCATTGATGGCAACTACCTTGTGGCAACTGCCAGCACCGCCTGCGGCGCGCGCGGTCAGCCGTTTGCAGTCACCTACCGCATGTTTGCGGATCTGGATGCGACGCACCGCGCCGTGGTAAGTGCCACGATTGATGGGCAGGCCACATCCGCAGTACTTGACCCCGGTGCCGCGCAAGCCAGCGTATTGAATGCGGCAACAAGCAGCAGCTTTTGGTCTTTCGTGGCCGACGGCATGCACCACATTCTGATCGGCTGGGATCACATTCTTTTTCTGCTGTGCCTAATTTTGCCCTGCGTGCTGGTGCGTGAAGGCGCAGCATGGCAGGCAGCGCCGCAGCTTATGCCAGTGGTGAAACGCATCGCGATCACGGTGACTGCATTCACGCTGGCGCACTCCGTCACACTCGCGCTCGCGGCGTTTGAAATTGTGCAGTTGCCGCCGCGCCTGATTGAATCCTTGATTGCCGCCACGGTGATCTTTGCCGCAGTCAACAACATCGTGCCGCTGGTGCGCGAACGCATTGCGCTCATGGCGCTTGCATTCGGGTTCATTCATGGTTTTGGGTTTGCCAATGTGCTGGCGGAGCTGGCATTGCCGCGCGAGCGGTTTGCCTCGGCGCTGCTAGCGTTCAATCTTGGTGTGGAGCTGGGGCAGCTATTGATTGTGGGCGCTGCATTGCTGGTGCTGTATCCGCTGCGCGGCATGCGTTTGTATGCACCCGCGGTTCTCAAAGGCGGATCAATCGCCGCTGCGCTGCTTGCATCCGTATGGCTGGTCGAGCGTGTATTTGATCTGTCGATTCTGTCGGCCTGAGCAGTGTTGCGGGGCTTCATTCGTGATCACGGCACAGACTTGCGAACCACCGCGGGTGGCATCCCCGTGCATCTGCCGACGCAGGCACA
>JBJOQV010000302.1:0-5388 GCA_046049785.1 Pseudomonadota bacterium | reverse complement strand
ATGTCGCGCGAGGTGACTTTCATGCGCTGCGCCACATCTGGCGGGATCGAGAAAGGCATGATCGCCGCGTTGCCAAAATACCCCAATACCCGGTTAGCCACGCAGTTCAGCAAAGGCACTTCCTGGTCTGCGCCGGCAACGCCGCCGGAGGGTACGCCAATAGTGAAGCGCTCCAGCAGAATCGCGCGCTCTTCATCGGTGAGCGCCTGCCACACCGCCTTGGAGTACGTGACCGTATTGCGCACGATGTGGTGGAACACGCCCTCGATACGCAGCAGATCGCTGAACGCCAGCACAGGCGCAACACGCACCGCGGCAATTGGCAAGCTGCCGGGCATTGCCTCGCCGGCCTGAAACGTCTGCCCGGTCACAATGTAGTCGGTGCCGTCGGGCAGGATCGCATCTGCGTCGCGCAGCACCGGCCCGCCCAGCTCAGCTTCCAGTTGGCTAGGCGTGAAGGACACCGTTTGATTGGCCAAAAGCTGCAATGCATCAAAAATGCCAGACAGCCCCGGGACGACGAGCGGTTTGAGCTTGTAGGACATCGACACAAAGCGGCGCGAAAAATCAAAGCGCACCACGTCAGACCGTGCCAGCCAGCTTGGCAACGGCACAGATACCTGAATAGTCGTGGAAGACCCGTTGATGCGGCGGTCTTTCAGGTGCCCAAGCAACTCGTCACGGCTGGCCCATTTCTCCGGTGTCAGATCCGCCGTGACATAGGCGGCGGGTGACCCCGTGAGTTTGAGCGGCCCCACCCGCGCACCGCTCTTGCCGACAATGGTGACAAACAGTTCCTCAAAGGGCAGCAGCGTGCCGCGCAGCGAAATCGCGATCACCTCTTGCGCGGCATTGCTTGCTGCCGGCCGCGCTTCTGGATTGGCGACAAAATCCTTGAGCTGGCGCATGCCGTAAGCATGCTCTGGGTTGCGGTTAAAAAACGGGTACAGCACATCGTAATAACGTGACACCATCGCGTAGCGATCCAGCAGCGCCTGGCGGCTGGCGGGCATGGCGGTCAGCGCAAACGGCTGCCCCTCGGGCAGAAACTGCACAAGTTCCATAGGTACAAAGCACACGAGCTGGACATCATCGACCTGCGAGGTCACCCCGTAGTGCCGCAATACCTCCCACCACTGCATGGTGAGCGCGTGGCCCTTGTTATGGTTGGTGACCACGCGCGTGGTCACCTGGGTGCGTTCGGTGGCGGTGGCCATGCGTACATGGGTGCGTGTGGAGCGGCGGCTGGCCGATGCTACGCGGCCCAGCGCGGCATGCATTTCCTGCGCCGAGCTGGAAGCAAAGTCGCGACTGGTATTCTGCCAACTGCTCGCGTTGCCGCTGGAAGATGAGTTTGAGTAGCCGGCAGAAACCCCGCCACCGCCGAAAATGGCACCAATGATGCCGGTGTGCGCGGTAGCGCCCACGTTGGCGGTGTGCGAGGAAGAGTCCATATGGCTCTTGCCCTGCGCCACCTCGTTGAAGGCGGAATGAAACGATGCAAACGCAGATGAATCCTGAGTTTCGCGAAACGACTGGAATTCATCCTCGCTGAAGGTTTCTGCATCGCGCTCCGAAAACGTCTGTACCGACTCCTGAATTGCAATACGCTGTTGCTCGCCCGGGGCCAGCGGCAACGAATACACCAGATCACCCAGAGACAAACCTGCCGGAATCCAGACCTGGTGCATATGCACGATATAGCCCAGCCCCAGTGTGGAGGCCTTGGGCAGAAACACCGGGTGTTCTTCAATACTTTTATGAAACGCGCTCACCTCGATCGGCCGGTCAATCGGCGTGCGGTTCACCAGCACCAAACGCCCGAACCGCCTGATCTGTTCAATCGCGTTGAGCGCGCCGGTGGCGTCCCAGAATGCATCGCCCGCAGCCGGGATCGGCATGGGGATGTAGTTGCCACCGGCCGTCTGCATGCGAAACAGTGGCACCCACTGGTTCATCTGCGGCTCGACCAGACGGATCAGCACTGAGTAGCGAAACTTATCGATCACGCCGCTGCCGGAGCGGAAAAATCGCCCACAATCGCCTTCACCCAGATTGATCTGCGGCAGCGGCGCGGCAAATTCCTCAGGCTTGTTTTCCACGTCCTGCGGGCTATTTGCAACGATGTCTTCTTGTATGCCACGCAGCTGCGTCAACACACTGGTTTGTACCGGTGTGAGAGTCTTCTCCAATATCAGTGTGCCAAGCGCACCGTCCAGCGCGACCACGCGCTTGATGTCCAGTGTTTGACCACCGTTGCCGCCACGCACGCTCAGTACAAGACCCTTCTCCGGTATGGGTACGCTAGGCAGATTGATTTTGAACGTGCCGCGTGCGTCGCTGACCGCATGTGGCGTGGACCAACCGGCAAGGTTCAGCGACACGTTGGCGGCAGCGGCGTCTTGCTTATCTTTGTCCGAATACGCCGGCTGCAACGCCTCAACAATGACCCCGGGTGCGACCGAACCGTCCGGATTGAGCAGTGTGCCGCTGACGGCACCGGGCATGCAGGCCAGCACCTTGGGAAAGAAAAGCGTCAGATCCTTGCCGATGATATCCAGCGTCTTGTAGATATGCGTGGCGGCGATCTGCTTGTCGGCAATGACGTTTTGAATTGCTGCGTCGGGAATATCCAGTTCCACCACGCCCTGGTCCCGCGGGACGCGGCGGACGTCAAATGTCTTCAGTGATGGGCCGGTTGCCTGTTCAAACTTGCCCGGCGTGAACTTGATGAAGCTTTTTTCGCGCGTGTTGGTGGCCATGATGATCTCCGCTTGTGCGGTGTTCACCATAGGTTACGGACTTTGATTGTGCCTACCGTGTTCTTGCTTCGCGCGAATCGCGCGACACAAGAACGCGGTAGCGCGGTGCTGCATACTTATCACTCGCAGATAAAGCGCCTGTTGCGGCCTGGGTGGTTGCACGGTGTTGCGCCGTTGCACCGGCGTCTGCGCAGCTGATACAAGCGGTAAGAATTCGAGACGCTAGTTACGAGGTGATCGCAACCATGCGAGCATTTGCCGTGCCGCTTCGGGGCTGCTGAGCAATTGCAAATGGCTGGTGCGATACGCGATCCACTGCGCATCTGGCGCAAAGGCTAGGCTGCGCTGCGCATCATCATGCTGACCCAGCGCGCTTGGCAGTGGCACCAAACCGTCGCCCAGCAAACGGTCTGCCAGCTTGCCGCGCTTGCCGGCCAGCGTGGCGGCCACGGCATAGCACGCCACCCCCTTGGGCAGCGGCACGGGGGTGCGTGTGTCGGGCTTGCGTCGAAAGCGGTCGTGGCCTTGCCAGTCAGAGGCAAGCACGTAGCCGTAACGCAAATCGGTAATGCCGGCGCTGCGCAGCTTGGCCAACTGCGTAAATGGTTTTGTGTAAGGCGTGCTGCCCAGCAGCACATCGACCCAATTGCCGGCGCGTTCCAGCGGCGCGCCGTGATGCGGCGTACCCAGGAACACAATGCTTTTGAGCGCGCGCAGCCAGCACAGTTTGATTTGCTGCGCGGCATGACAGGCGCTGCGGATGACAAGTCCGCCCATGCTGTGCGCCAGAACAATGATCTCTTCCACCGGCACCGGCCAATGGGTCATGAGCTGCTCAAGCTGCTGTGCGAGCAGTGCGCCGTTTTCAGAGACATGCAAACCGGTGTTGTAGCGCACGTAAACGGGTGAGGCGCCCAGCACGGCGCTGAGTACATCGGCATGGTTCACGCCATGCTCGTCATGCTGCGTGTTCCACTGCAGATCATTCATGCATAGCCCATGAATCAGCAGCAGCACTTTGCTGCGGGCACCCGGTATCAGCGGCATGGCTTGCCAGTGCAGCGCCGCACCTTGATACCGCAGCGTCATGGGGGTGGCAAACGGGCTCCTGCTTGCGGCCAGCCGGTCACCCAGCACGCCGCCCAGCGCCGCCAGCACTGCGGCGCGCTGCGGTGATTCTTCGCTTGTAGTCTCGCCGGCGCTAACTTCGCCGCCAAGCACGGGCTCGAGCTTGGCCAGCGCGGTTTGAACGCTCGTGCCCGCAAGATGCGTAATGCCGCGGATGCTCTTGTAGATCAGGCCGGTGATGCCGCGGGTTTGCCCCGGCGCGTTACCGGGTGCTACGCCCAGCGTGCCCAGCACCGATTGGTGCACGCCTTCCACAATCCGCGTCACGCCGGTGGTGCCTTGCGTTGCCAGCTGCGCGATGCCGCGCAAGTCGGCGGCGCGCAGATACTTACGCGCTTTGTTGGGCATGTGCTTTGATCATGACACTGCGTGCATGCCGCAGGTGCCTTGCTACATCAAGGCGTGTCTTTTTCAATCGCGGGCGGCTCGGTATTGCTTGCAGGCGTTGCCGGCTCTTCAGGTGCGCTGGTGTCTGCGCCACCATCTGCCTTGCGCTTGAGTTTTTCTTCTTTTTTGGCTTTTTTTGCAATCTCTCGCTGGCGTTTTGCAAAGGAGTAATTAGGTGTTGCCAAAGGATTGCCTCTTGAATGTTTGAATTGCGTCAGCCGTAGGTTAAGCGATTTGCACAATCGCATGCGCTGCGGGGCAATTTGTACGGGTTAAAGATAGGTTCAAGATAAGAGTACGCAATATTCATGCGCTTTTTCAGGCAAAAATGGCTGAAAAAGCGCATGGATATTGCGTAGTTGCTCGTAAAATCGGTTGCTTTTTGATCGTAGATCGCCGCAGTGCAGTGGATAATGCAAACATGGCACGCCCCTTTCTGAATCCGTTCAAGTTTTTTGCTCCCCTTAAACGCATTGCCTATGGCGCGCTGATCGCGGTGGGCATTGGCACAGCAGTGCTGTTTGCCGCGGTAAGTTTTTTGGTCGATGTCAAAGGCCTTGCGGTATTGCTCGCCGCTGTGGGTGCGGCGCTGGGTGCGCTGATTGTGAGCCTGGCCTTGCCCAAGTTGCTGGTGGCCTCTACCAGCAAGCACGATAAAGAGCTTGCCAATGCACTGGCGCAGCGCGCGCAGTTGCAAATGGAAATTGAGCGGCTGGGTGCGCAGCAACTGCGCGTGCAGCAAGTGCAGGCGGTGCTCAAGCTCACGCTGCTTGAAGTCGATACCGTGCTGACCGACTTCAAGACCGAAAGCCTGGGCACGCAGGAAAAAGTCATGGGCGGCGCCGAGACGCATCACTACGTGGGCGTGCTGCGCAAACAGGTCAAGGCGATGCTGGGTTTTGATCTGGCCAAGCTGCGCGTGGCGCAGCGCGGCAACGCACTGATCGTCGATGGCCTGGCGGCGGAGTTTCAGGGCGTGCGTGAAAGCGCAGACCAGTGGTTACTGCGCCAAGTGCAGGCGCGGCAAGACAATGTGGTGATGAGCAACAAAACAGTGGTGCTGGCCGATGACATCCGCCTGCTTGACCTGACCGCCAAGCATCAAGGCGAG
>JBJOQV010000301.1:0-5685 GCA_046049785.1 Pseudomonadota bacterium | reverse complement strand
TCAAATAAAATGCGGTTATGCCCGATATATCAAGTTAGGCGTCACAGACGCTGTCGCGCACGACCCTCTACGCCGCGCGAGCACAATGTTGCCCAGACTAGTGTCAGGAGACAGCCATGATCATCCGCCGCGGCAGCGCCCCGTCAAAGCAGCGAAGTGATCCCAACTTCGGAAGCATGGAAACGCTCGGACTCTCCGAAGCAGGTGCAATCACGCAGTACGGCGCCCATCTTGAAACCCTGCAGCCAGGGGCAAAGTCTTCAACTCGTCATTGGCACGAGAAAGAAGACGAGTTCTTGTTTGCCCTAGCGGGAGAGGTTACGGTCGTAGAGAACGATGGCGAACATGTTCTCCAACCAGGGGATGCTGCCTGTTGGCCAGCCGGCGTTGAGAACGCTCACTACGTCATCAATCGCTCGGATGACCCGTGCTCGTACCTGATCGTCGGCACCAAGTTAAGCCACGATGTCTGTCACTACCCCGACGTCGGCAAGACTCTCTATACGGAAGGCGACACTTGGCGCGTTGTTGACGCAGCAGGCACAGTCTTGAAGTCAGGGCACGTCGGGCCCGAGTGGTGACGCCTAACCCCTCGGTCGAGGCGAGGCCCAACGGCAAGGCAGCCCGCCGGCCTCCAGGTTGTGCGTATCATCCTTCCGGCCGGCGGGCTCCCTTGCCGTCGGTCCCGCCTCACCTCGAACGTTAGCCATCCCAGGCATCTCGCATCTGTATGCTCGCACCTGTTCCCACAATATTTGACGACACAAGCGCCGTTGCCTTCGCAAACGACTTGCCGAGGTTCGAGACGGTGCCCGAGTTGGTCATCGACTTCAGCCCGCTTAACTGGGTTTATCCGTTTGGAACGCTGGTCGTTGCCCATGCCATTCGCCGGGCAATTATGCGAAGGCATTCCGTGGGCCTCGAGACCTTTGTTCAAGGGCATCGGGCAACTGTCGGAGCAGTTTCGTACTTGAAGTTCTTCGGATTCTTTAAATACATCGGAATAGATGCGGGTCTGGACGTCAGCGAGGCTCCTGGTGGATCTAAATATCTTCCAATAACACTATTCAACCGGGCAGGCCTTGCGCAACGACAAGGCACGCGGCTACTACAAGACACACTGGATGACGATTGCCGCCGCCTTGCGCAGGTGATCTTCTCGAGACCCGAAGAGCGCTCGGTAGCAGACATGTTGGGCTACTGTTTTAGAGAACTCCTTAGAAATTCCTTCGAGCATGCAAGAGTATCTTCATGCGCCGCAATGGCGCAACGCTGGGATAACGGTGAGGCTGAGGTGGTGATTGCTGACCACGGAATTGGAATTCATAAATCACTCTCACAAGTTCACGCTGTTCAGTCGGAAGAGGAATCGTTGCGTCTTTCGCTAAAGCCCGGCATCTCCAGCGGAGCCAGCCGGGCTACTGGTGGCGTCTGGGACAACACCGGTTTTGGGCTCTACGTGATATCACAACTAGGGGTTCGCTACGGCGCGTTCTCCCTGATCAGCTCGCAGCGCGTCCTCGCAAATCCCACGTCCCCCGCGCCATTGCCCTCAATTGCGCTCGGCGGAACAATCGTCAAACTCCGCGTGTCGACAAGGGATGCTGAGTACTGGCCAAATATTCTTGCAAATATTGTGAGAGGCGGTGAAGCCGAAGCTGCACTCATTCCGGGCGCCATTCGGAGCGCGTCAGGTGGTTCCAAGAAGTCCAACACGTGGGATGGCTAACCCTTCGCTCAAGCGTGGCATGCTGCTGTCGCCCGCTTAGCTCAAACTTCAGGCCTAGCAGATTTCAACCGCATACCCATGCTCATCTCCGGGAACTGCCATTGCAAAAACATCAGCCTCACGCTGAATTGGTCGCCTGAACCCACGGAGATTCCTGCGCGGGCGTGTACCTGCTCGTTCTGCGTAAAGCACGGCGGGGTGTGGACATCCTGCGCGACTGGGGAGCTGGAGGTGAAAATCAACAATCCCGCGCAGGTTTGCACGTATGCGTTTGGCACCAAGACAGCTACGTTTCACATCTGCGCTGCGTGCGGCGTGGTGCCGGTGGTGACGAGCAGGATCGACGGGCAGCTTTACGCGGTGGTGAGCGTGAACGCGTTAGAAGGCGTGCCCGAGGCGCTGCTCAAGCGTGCGCCGGTGAGCTTTGATGATGAGGATGAGGCCACGCGCCTCGCACGCCGCAAACAAGGTTGGATTGCACGCGTGCGTTTTGTTGAAGGAAGATCGTCGTGACCGAATCAAGTCAGTACATCGTGGTGCGCCAGACGCCTTCGGTTGAAACCTACCGGCATTTGCGCCAAGCGGCGGGGCTGAGCCCCAAAACGCTCGAAGCTGCGCAGCAGGGTCTACCCAATACGCTGTTTGGCGTTCACGTGCTGTGCGACGGCGAGGCTGTAGCGATGGGTCGCGTGATCGGCGATGGCGGCACGTTTTACCAAGTTGTGGATATTGCGGTTCTGCCTGAGCATCAGGGCCGCGGCCTGGGCAAGAAGGTGATGGGCGAAATTGCGGACTACATGGCACGCGAGGTGCCAGAGTCTGCCTATGTCAGCTTGATCGCTGACGGCCAGGCTTACCGGCTGTATGAGCAGTTTGGGTTTGCGCTGACCGCGCCGCGCAGTGTGGGCATGGGGCTGAAGAAGGCGAGAGTGCTACCGGTTAAGCCGTTTTGAGAGGCTTTGAAGAGAGTGTACGCAATATCCATGAGCCTTTCCAGCCAAAAATGCTTGAAAAAGCGCATGGATATTGCGTAGTTGTGTATTAAGGAACCACTGAATGAGTCCGTTCGCGTTGAGCCTGTCGAAACGCATTTGAGAAATATCGAATCAAATCAAGTGCTTGCAAATGGGCTTCGACAGGCTCAGCCCGAACGGAAGAGACTTACTCAGTGCTTTCTTAATCGCTTCAAACAGACACCCGCTGCATATGTTCCACCGCGCGCGCATCCCACCCCAGTGAATCCTTGATCAGCAGGCGCAGCGCGTCGGAGGCTTCGCGCTCGCCGTGCACGACAAACGTACTGCCCGGCGCGGCGCGAAACTGGGTTAGCCAGTCGATCAGTTCGCTGGCATCTGCGTGGCCTGAAAAACCTTCGATGTGGCTGACCTTGGCTTTGACGGGAACATACTCGCCGTGAATCTTGACGGTAGGTTCACCGGCGACCAATTTTGCGCCGCGCGTGCCGGGCACTTGAAAGCCGGGGAACACGATGTGATTGCGCGAGTTGGGCGCATGCGCTTTGAGGTGATGCAAAATGCGCCCGCCGGTGGCCATGCCGCTGCCGGCAATGATCACGCACGGCGCGCTGCTTGCAGACAAGGCGCGCGACTCGTCCGGCGTTGAAATGAACTTGGCTGATTCGCACATGGCCGGCACCTCTTCTTTGGGGATGCGCAGCAACTTGGCGTGGCGGCGGTAGATTGCGGTGGCCTTGCTGGCCATGGGGCTATCTAGAAACACCGGCACATCCGGGATGGCGTTTTGCTGCTTAAGCCGTTCAATCGCCAGCATCAGCGCCTGCGCGCGGCCCACAGCAAACGATGGCATGAGTACCATGCCGCCGCGGCCCACGGTGGCGCGGATGATGTCGCCCAGTTGCTGCATCGGATCATCCGCCGGGTGCACGCGGTTGCCGTAGGTGGATTCCACCAGCAGCACATCGGCCGCATGCACCGCGCTGGGCGGCGGCATCAGCAGGTCTTCGTTGCGGCCAAGGTCGCCGGAATATACGAGCTGCATGTCGTGGTGGCGCACGATCACGCTGGCGGCGCCCAGCAAATGGCCGGCGGGCGTGAGTTCAATGCTGAGGTTTTTGCTGAGTTTGAATGTGGTGTTGAACGGCAGCGGCTTGATGTTTTGCAAGCAGCGTTTGACATCATCCACCGTGTAAAGCGGCTGCGCCGGCGCATGCTTGCTGTAGCCATAGCGGTTGGCGTGCTTGGCTTCTTCTTCCAGCAGATGCGCGCTGTCCAGCAGCATCACTTCGGCCAGATCGCGTGTGGCCTGGCTGCAATACACGCTACCGCGAAAGCCCAGTTTGGTGAGTACCGGTAAAAAGCCGCAGTGGTCCAAGTGCGCGTGGCTGAGCACCACCGCGCTAACAGAGCGCGCGTCAAACCCTAGAGTTGACCAGTTGCGCTCACGCAGCGTCTTGAAGCCCTGAAACAGCCCGCAATCCAGCAGCAGGCGAAAGCCCGGCACTTCAATCAAGTGCCTGGAACCCGTCACCGTATCGGCCGCACCGGCGAAGGTAATGTTCATGTGATGTTCACGGTTTGGCAAAAGTGTAGGCCAGCTGCGTGACGGTGCCGCGCCAGTAGGGTTTGCGGCCTTCAGGCGTGATCCAGGCCACCTCGCCTTGTGTGGGCACGCGCATGCCTTCGCGCTGCTCGTAATTGGTCCAGGTGCCTTCCCACGGCGTCATGATAATTTTGTCGCCCACGGTGCGGCCGCGCGCGTCTGCGCGGATGCGCGCAACCAGGCCATCGCTGCCAAAGGTGTAGGTGAGCGTGGTGCTCACCGCGCCATCTGCGAGTGTGACCTTGGCTGACTGCGCATCAATGGCCTCCCAGCGCGCGCCCTGGCTGGGCAAAAGCGCGGTGGGATACCACGACGCTTCGGCCGCGTAGCGCATGAACTCGCCCTGCGCAATCTCGCCCGTGCCGCGCAGGTTGGCCAGTATGAACAGGCCCAGAATCGCCGGATGCAAAATGCCTTCACCCGCCACATAGGCGTCATGCACGCGCACGGGCAGCCCAGGCATCATCATGACGCTGGCGTCCTACACAAAGCCCGGCCGCTGCGTGGTGACCTGCTGCGTCGAGGTAAACGGCTTCCACTGGTCTGCGTTTTGGCCCATGTTGAAGGTGCCGGTGTGCGCAAGGCGCACACCAGTGACAAGCGGCTGACCTTCGGTGAGTGCTGCGCGAAAAAAACGCTGCACCGGCTCCGGCAGGCCTTCCAGCTCGCGGGCGCTGAAGGTTGCTGGAACCGGCTGCTTTTGCGCGCCCTGCAGGGTAGAGATCAACTGCTGCGTATTGCCGCTCCAGCGCCGTGCGCCGTAGAACGACAGGCCGGCGAATACGACTGCCACGGCCACGATGAGAAGAATCAGAATCTTGAGCCAGGCCATGGGATCACCTTTTTTGATTGTTGGTTCAGCGTGGCGCGCAGCGCAGGCTTGCGGCACGCCGCCATCATCGGATTGAAGCAGAGTGTGCGCATTGATCTAGCGCAACGAAAGCGCTGCGCATCTACGGTGATGCACAAAAATTTGCGAGATACTGCGCGTATGACCACGCAACTTGCAGCGCCGCTTTGGATCGGGTTTGCCGTGGCCTGCGGCGCGGGCCTGCTGATTGGCGTGGAGCGGGAGCGGCGCAAGAACGACCCCACGCATGTCAGCGCCGGCGGAGTGCGCACCTTTGCGCTGGTTGCGCTCGCGGGCGCGCTTGCGCAGGCGCTGGCGTTGCCGTGGCTCACCCTTGTTGGGGCGATTCTGGTTGGGCTGCTGGCAGGCATTTCTTATCATCGCACCGCCGCCGCAGATGCCGGCATGACCAGCGAGCTCGCGCTGTTTGTCACCTATCTGATCGGCGTCACCGCCATGGTGCAGCCCGGTGTGGCGGCGGCCATCGCGGTGGTGGTGACAGTGCTACTCGCCGCGCGCACGCGCT
>JBJOQV010000300.1:0-3809 GCA_046049785.1 Pseudomonadota bacterium | reverse complement strand
AGGGCGACCGCGCCAACACCAACTACATGCTGCTGGTGCTGAGCGGCGAGGTCTCGGTCGACGTGGCCGACGACGGACATCCCGAGGCGGTCGCGGTGTCGGTTCTCGGCCCAGGCAACCTGGTCGGCGAGATGGGCCTGCTCGACGGCGCACCGCGTTCGGCCACCTGCAAGGCCATCAGCGACGTGCAGGCCGCGGGCCTGTCGCGTGTCGGTCTTCAACGCCTGATCGAAGAGCATCCTCGTGTCGGCGCCCGACTGGTGGTGCTCATTTCCATGCGCATCGCCGAGCGCCTGCGTGGCATGGGCGATCAGATCGCCATGTACTCGCGCCTGGCGGCCGATCAGCAGGCCGAGATCGAGCGTCTGAAGAGCCGCTTCAGATAGCGCCTGCCGCGCCTGGCGACGGGCTCCGGCAGCGCCCGGACCCCGGTCTGGGCCCCCGCCTCGGCGACAATGCGCGGTTGCCGCGACCTGCTCCCGGTGCGCGCGCGAATCACTGTCTTCGAAAGCCTTCCATGACTGCCAGCATCCTGCAGAAACTTCCCGTGGGCGAACGGGTCGGCATCGCCTTCTCCGGCGGGCTGGACACCAGCGCCGCCGTGCACTGGATGCGTGCCAAAGGTGCGATTCCCTGCGCCTACACCGCCAATCTCGGCCAGCCGGATGAGACTGATTACGAAGACATTCCGCGCAAGGCCAAAGCCTATGGCGCAGACATCGCGCGCTTGGTGGACTGCCGCGCGCAACTCGTCGCCGAAGGCATCGCCGCGATCCAGTGCGGCGCGTTTCATATTTCCACCGGCGGCGCCACGTACTTCAACACCACGCCGCTGGGCCGCGCGGTCACGGGCACGGCGCTGGTGATTGCCATGCGCGAAGACGGCGTGCATATCTGGGGCGATGGCAGCACCTACAAAGGCAATGACATCGAGCGCTTTTACCGCTACGGCCTGCTGGCCAATCCCAAGCTGCGCATCTACAAACCCTGGCTGGATCAGCAGTTCATCGATGAGCTGGGGGGCCGCAAAGAGATGAGCGAATATCTCATCGCCAGCGGTTTTGATTACAAGATGAGCGTGGAAAAAGCCTACAGCACCGACAGCAATATGCTCGGCGCCACACACGAGGCAAAAGACCTGGAGTTTTTGAACGCGGGCATCAACATCGTCAACCCCATCATGGGCGTCGCATTCTGGCGCGAAGATATCGCGGTCAAGGCAGAAAAAGTCTCGGTGCGCTTTGAACAAGGCGTACCCGTAGCGCTGAACGGCCAAACCTTCAGCGACACCGTGGCCTTGATGATGGAAGCCAACAAAATCGGCGGCCGCCACGGCCTGGGCATGAGCGACCAGATTGAAAACCGCATCATCGAGGCCAAGAGCCGTGGCATTTACGAGGCGCCCGGCATGGCGCTGCTGCACATTGCGTATGAACGCCTGGTTACCGGCATTCACAACGAAGACACCATTGAGCAGTACCGCACAAACGGCCGCCGCCTGGGCAAGCTACTGTATCAAGGCCGCTGGTTTGACCCGCAGTGCCTCATGCTGCGTGAAACCGCGCAGCGCTGGGTGGCACGCGCGATCACCGGTGAAGTCACCTTAGAGCTGCGGCGCGGCAACGACTATTCGATTTTGAACACCGAAAGCCCCAACCTTACCTATCACCCAGAGCGCTTGACGATGGAAAAAGGCGCGGGCGCCTTCACGCCACTGGACCGCATCGGTCAGCTCACCATGCGTGATTTGGATATTGCCGATACGCGCGACAAGCTGGGTGTTTATACGCGTGCAGGGTTACTGGGCAAGAACGCGGACAACGATATTCCGCTGCTGGGGTCAGAGGAGAAGTAGCGTCACTACGAGCGCAGCGAAGCAATCTCTAGCCTGTAGCGGCGCACACGGAGATCGCTTCGCTGCGCTCGCAATGACGGCATTTAAAGCATGGTTACGCAATACCCATGCGGGTTTTGGAGCAAAAGCGGCTGAAAATCCGCATGGATATTGCGTAAACGCCTCTAACCGCTGCCCGCAGCAACCCTACCCCGCTCCACATCAATCTTCAGCAGCACAATCAGCCCTACGACAAACAACACCGCAGTACTCAAGATCGCAATGCGCTGATTGCCGCCGGTCATCCACGTGATAGCGCCGTAAGTGAGCGGCCCGATGATGGCGGACAGCCGCGTGGCAAACGCCCACAGCCCGTAAAACTCCGCCAGCTGCGCCTGCGGGGAGAACAAACCGGCAAGCGCGCGACCGGCCGATTGACTGGAGCCCATGCACGCGCCGGCAATCGCCGCGGCGTACCAAAAACCGCCTTTGGTCGTAGTCGCCGCAGCAATGACGCAGGTGGCAATCCAGCCAATCAGCGTGATAGCCAGCGCAATCTTGTGGCCGATGCGGTCTTGAAAATAGCCAAACGCAAACGCACCCACCGCGGCGGCGATGTTCAGCACAAAGATCAGCACCATCGTCTCTTGCGGCTGAAAGCCAATCACCTGCTCTGCATACACCGCAGCCAGCGTAATGGCCACCGCCACGCCGCCCTGATAGAACACCGCGCACAGCAGCAGCCACATAAAGTCCTTGTAGCGCCGCGCATCTTGATACGTGCGCTGTAGTTGCTGTAGCGATGCCTTGAATCCGCTGGTAGCAAGCGCGCTGGGGTTGGGCTGCGCGCGCTCCTTGAGCAGCAAAAACGTCACCACCGCCGCGGCGCCATAAATTGCCGCGGTGATCAGCATGGTCACAGGCACAAACTCGCTGGCCGGAATTTTCTGGCTCTGCGCCCACAGCACATACGCCAGGCTCAAACCGAGTGCCAGCATGCCGCCAAAATAGCCAAAGCTCCAGCCCCAGCCCGATACCTTGCCCAGCGCACTGCGCTTGGCAAGCTCCGGCAAAAATGCCGCCGTGAGCGATTCACCATAGGAAAAAAACGTGTTGGAAAGAATGATCAGCAGCATGGCAAGCGCCACCTGCCCCGGCCCCACCAGCGCGAGCGCGGCCGTACACAGCACGCAGCCCACGGTAAACAGCAGCAAAAGCGGCTTCTTGGCCGCGCGCAGATCCGCCAGCGCGCCGATGCTGGGCATGGTGAGCATAACAATCGCATACGAAATCGATAGCGCCAGCGTCCAGGCAAAGGTCGCCCACTCCGCCTTCTGCGCCACGCCGCCGACAAAATACGCAGCAAACACCGCCGTGAGCACCACCGTGGTGTAGCCGGAATTGGCAAAGTCATACATGGCCCAGCCGAACACTTCGCGCTTTTTAACTCCCGGGTTCAGCGCTTCTTGTGAAAACAGAGCCATGCAGGTGCTCCTTTGGGTTAGCCTAGTGCGGCGATACCAGCCCTGGCGATTTGCGCGTCTTCTACGCTTTTCACGCCGCTCACGCCCACGGCACCTACGCACTGACCATCGATCATGATCGGGACGCCGCCTTCCAGCATGCCTTGCAGCTCTGGCGCAGACAAGAACGAGTAGCGGCCCTGGTTGATGATGTCTTCGTAAATCTTGCTTTCGCGCTTGCCCAGCGCAGCAGTACGGGCTTTTTGCGGCGCGATGTAACTGGAGATCGGCGCCACGCCGTCGCGGCGCGTCAGACCCATTAAATGCCCGCCGTCATCCACCACGGCGATCACCACCGCCCAGTTGTTCTTGGCGGCTTCGGCATCGGCGGCGGCAATGATTTTTTGAACATCGTGCTGCGAAAGGGCTTGTTTGGTGTACATGGTTGAAGGTCGTTTTATCAAGAGTTGAACAAACAAAGATTACAGGCTTCTGACATAGCTGCGCAGCCA
>JBJOQV010000299.1:0-2967 GCA_046049785.1 Pseudomonadota bacterium | reverse complement strand
TCTTCTTGGCTAGCGCCGTCGATCTTGGCGCGGCGCGCCAAGTCTTCAGAGGTTGAGCCGATGCGCGCCAGATCAAAGAAGTCTGCGCCATGGCAGCCGGCGCACGAACCTTTGGGGTGCTTGGCTAGATCGTCATTGCGCCACAGCGTCAGCGCTTTTTGAAAGTCCGGGTCGGTGGCGAGGCCAGCCGGCATGGTTGGCGTGGGTGCTGGTGTAGACGCGGGAGAAGGCGCGGGCGACACACTGGGTGACGGCGCAGGCGATGGTGCCGGGCTCGCGGTGGGCGCAGGCGATCCGGTACCCACGGGCGGTGTGGTTGCCCCCTCATTGCCGCCCCCGCCACCGCAGGCAGAGAGCGTGAGAAATGCTAGTGATGCAAAAACAAGCGCTGCCGCGCGGTTCTTTTTGTTGTGCATTTGTTATCCCTTGTTGCTGTACTGTGACGTGCTGCCCAACTGCAAAGTTCTTGGTTGGTGCTCCGCAGCAAAGTGCATGTAACGCAAGCTTAGCAACAATGGACAAGTTGTTATAGACAAAGCAACCGGTACGTAGGTTGCTTTGTATCTTTTACACAGCACTACGGAAAAGTTTGTGAGTACTACTTGAAGAATACCGGTGGAATAATGCACGCCGTGAAGCGCTAAGTGAGATTTTAGCTCAATTCACTGCAGCTTTCAGATAGCCATACGCAATATCCATGCTGGTTTTCAGCCAAAAAAGGCTCAAAACCCGCATGGATATTGCGTACTGTGCCAATTAACCCAGGTTAGTGGGCATGCAATCAGGCGTTATTCAAGATTTTGCAACTGCTCACGCATTTGCTCAATCAGCACTTTTAGCTCAATCGCAGCTTTCTGAAAATCCTCGGCCACCATTTTTGAACCGAGCGTGTTGGCCTCGCGGTTGAATTCCTGCACGATGAAATCGAGTTTCTTGCCGATTGCGCCGCCGCCGGCAAGCAGGCGCTCGACCTCGGTGCAATGTGTATCCAGGCGGTCGAGTTCTTCGGCCACGTCAATACGGGTGCCGATCATGGTGACTTCCTGGCGGATGCGGTCGCGGATCTCTTCTGCAGAAACTGCTCCATTGCGGCCGGCCACCAGGCCCAGCGCGGCTTCCATCCGTTCGGTAATGCGCGCCTGCTGCTGCGTGAGTACTTCGGGCAGACGCTTGCGCAGCGTGGCGACGGTGGTGCGGATGGTGGCCACGCGCTCGCCGATGGCGTTGCCCAGCGCGGCGCCTTCGCGGGCGCGGGCGGCGAGCAGCGCGTCCAGCGCCTGCACGGCGGTGGCGACAATCGCTTCGCGCAGGGCGGTGTTGTCTTCTTCTTCGCCGGCGGTCACGCCGGGCCAGGCCAGCACGTCTGCAAGGCGCGGCGCCGCGAGCGCCGGCAGTTTGGCGCGCACGCGCTCAAACAGGGCGGCATATTGCGCCACAGCGGCGTCGTTGATCTGCGGTGCGGCGGCCACCCCGACCGGTTTGAGGGCAACTTTGCACTCCAGCTTGCCGCGGCCGATGCGCGCGGTAATGGCCTCGCGCAGCGCGGCCTCGGCGGCGCGGGCGTCCTCGGGCAGTTTGAAGGTGATGTCCAGGTAGCGGGAGTTGACGCTGCGCGCTTCCACGGCGATTTGCCAGAGCGCGGCGGTGCCCTGGGCGGCGCCAAATCCGGTCATGGACGAAATGGGGAGTTTTGCGGAAGCGGTACTTTTTGTCATAAGAACGATTGTAGGGTGCCAGCAACGAATCTGTTGGTGAAGCTGCAACGTACCGAAAGTAGGGTCTCACGTGGTGCCATGCTTCACTCGTACAATCAGATCACTTTCAAAGCAATTTCTTAATGTCCAGCAAACCAAAAAACGCGCCGCTCCCCGAGGGGATCGAGGTTGGCGGCTACAGGGTCGTCAAAAAGCTGTCTTCGGGCGGCTTTTCGTTTGTCTATTTGGCCTACGACGAAGACAACAACCCTGTTGCGATCAAAGAGTATCTGCCCGCCAGCTTGTGTGAGCGCAACGACGGTGAGCTGACCCCGATCATCCGCCAGGAAAACCTGGCCACCTTCCGCCTGGGCCTGCGCTGCTTCTTTGAAGAAGGCCGCGTGCTGGCGCGCATCTTTCACCCCAACATTGTGCGGGTGGTGAATTTTTTCCGTGCGCACGAAACCGTGTACATGGTGATGGTGTATGAATCCGGCCGCTCGCTGCAAGAGATCGTGCTCAAGTACCGCGACAAGGGCGAAAAAGAAATTCTTTCGGAAATGTTTATCCGCCAGACCTTCACGCAGGTGATGAACGGCCTGCGCGAGGTGCATGCCAACAAGTTGCTGCATCTGGACTTGAAGCCGGCCAACATCTTTTTGCGCCGCGATGCTTCGCCCATCATTCTGGACTTTGGCGCTGCGCGCACCACGCTCGCGACCGATGCGTCCAAGCTCTTTCCCATGTACACGCCGGGTTTTGCGCCGCCGGAAATGTATGTCAAAGGCGGTTCACTCGGCCCATGGACGGACATTTACGCGCTGGGTGCCTGCATCTTTGCCTGCATGGCCGGGCTGCCGCCGCAAGCCGCCGATGTACGCAAGCAAAACGACCGGATGGAAGCAGCGTTCAAATCGCTGCGCGGCATTTACAGCGATGAGCTGATTGATCTGGCGCGCTGGTGCCTGGATATGGATTTGACCAAGCGCCCGCAAAGTGTGTTTGCGCTGCAAAAAGCGATGGTTGACCGCATCAATGAAGACTCCGGCCCGCCCTGGATGGCGCGCATGCTTTCCACCGTCAAACACGCGCTGGGCGGCAAGCGCGAGGCCGAGGCGATTGTGAATCCCAAGAAGCAGCAAATGACATCCATGCTGTGGGGCAAGAAAAAGCCGCAACAAGAGTCTGACAAGGCAGTTAACTAACGTATGCATTGCATGATTTCACCGGCGGCGCACCCCACCCCCCGCCCTCCCCTGCGAGCAGGGGAGGG
>JBJOQV010000298.1:0-3788 GCA_046049785.1 Pseudomonadota bacterium | reverse complement strand
GTGTTGCAGTGCATTGATGACTCCTCCCCCTTCACGGGGTTGGTTGGGGGGGGCATGGGTCTTGCGGGGCGTGCCGTGACCTGTACAACAAACCCCATCCCCACCCTGCCCCTCCCCTTGAAGGGGAGGGAATCGCTATAAACTTCTCTACGCAATATTCATGCGGGTTTTGAAGCATTTTTGGCCCAAAACCCGCATGGATATTGCGTAGTCTATCTGCGAATGTCTGCAAAACCTATTTTGTCGTGGTTTTTTGCGTAGCAAACGCCAGCTTGGCCAGGCCTGCAAGCCGCGCAGCTTCCATCACATTCACCACGCTCTGATGGCTCGCTGCAGCGTCGGCATTGATGATGAGCACCGGGTCTTCGCGGCCCGCGGCAGTTTTGCGCAGCTCTTCGGCCAGCACGCGTACATCGCGGATCGCTACCGGCACGCGGTCAATCGCGTAGCGGCCATCGCTACTCACTGCCACGTTGATCTCGCGCGGGCGCTCCATCGCCGTGGCACCATCGGCCGAAGGCAGCGTGAGTTGCAGCTCGGAGAACTTGGCAAACGTGGTGGCCAGCATCAAAAAGATGATGATCACCAGCAGCACATCAATCAGCGGCACCAGGTTGATCTCTGGCTCTTCCGCCACGCGGCCGCGAAACCTCATTTACGGTCTCCGTGCACCACATCGACAAAGCGCACCGCTTGCTGCTCCATTTGCACCACAAAATCGTCTACCTTGCCGCGAAAGTAGCGGTAGAAAATCAGCGCGGGAATCGCGATGAGAATGCCCAGCCCAGTGTTGTACAGCGCGACCGAAATACCGTGCGCGATCTGCTGCACATTGGTGCCGCCAGTTGCGCCGCTGGCGCCAAAAATTTCGATCATGCCCACCACCGTGCCAAACAGGCCCATCAGCGGCGCGGCAGAAGCAATGGTGCCCAGCGCATTGAGAAAGCGCGAAAGATCGTGCGCCACGTGGCTGCCGGTTTCTTCGATCGCGGTTTTCATCACCTCGCGCGGCGAGTTCACATGCCGCAGCCCAGCGGCCAGCACGCGGCCCAGCGGCGAGTTGGCTTCGAGTTTTGCCAGCACTTCGCTACTGACCTGATTGCCGCGATGCAGCTTGACCACATCAGACAGCAGGCCCGCCGGCAGGATTTTTGGCTTTTGCAGCGCAATAAAACGTTCGATGATGAGTGCGACGGCGACGACCGAAGCAATAATGAGAAACCAGATCGGCCAGCCGGCCGCTTGGATAATGGCAAACAACGGTAATCTCCGCGTGTTGAAGGACAAGCCGGCCAAGGTGGACGCCGCGCAAGGTGCGTGGCCAACCTCAGCCGCCCTGCACTTTAGCGGCTCGCGGAAACCCGGCGCAAGCGAATGTGCATGCTGGTCAACCTGTACCCAGAATACTCGCGGGCCTGTGGATAAGTTTGTGGATAGAGTTGGCTGAAGTGACCTCTAGCGCCTCATTTGCTCTCTGTCAAGTCAGGAGTGCAGCTGATTCAGTAGGAAAAAACGTAATTGATTCAATGGTTTACACCGAAAATGCAGGCGTTGCCGCAAAGCGACGCCTAACCCGAAACTTCACTTCACAATTGTGGACATGTCTGTGCCAGAAAATGTAAACCCTGCCGGAAACGCTGATTTCATGCGGGGTTTGAGCGCAGAGCCAAGCGCCACGCGCACGGCGCTCACGGTCTCGCAATTTGTGCAGGCGGTAGCTCAATCTTTGGCCAGAAATTACCCTTTGGTGCGGGTTTCCGGCGAAATCAGCGGCGCAACCCGCGCCGCGTCTGGGCACTGGTATTTCAATCTGAAAGATGCCGGCGCGTCGGTGCGCTGCGTGCTGTTTAAAAATCGCGCGCTGCTGATCGGTGATCGGCTGCGCGATGGCGACCAAGTAGAGATTCGCGCCCGCGCCGGCCTGTATGAACCGCGCGGCGAGTTTCAACTGATCGTTGATAGTATGCAGGCGGCCGGCCAAGGCGATCTGCTCGCCGCGTTTTTGCGCCTGAAAGAAAAGCTGCAAGCCCAGGGGTTGTTTGATGCAGCGCGCAAGCGCGCACTGCCGGTGTTTGTGCGGCGCGTGGGCATTGTTACCTCGCGCGATGCGGCGGCGCTGCGCGACGTGGTTACCACCTTTGCGCGCCGCGCGCCGAACGTGCAACTGATTCTCTACCCCGCCACCGTGCAGGGCGCCAATGCCCCGCGTGAGCTGCTCGCAGCCGTGCAAGCAGCAAGCAGCCGCGGCGAAGTGGATGTGCTGATCATCTGCCGCGGCGGCGGCGCGCTGGAAGATCTGGCCGCGTTTAACGACGAAGCGCTAGCACTCGCAATTGCCGCGGCGCCAATGCCGGTGATCAGCGGTGTCGGCCACGAGACCGATTTTTCCATCAGCGATTTTGTCTCAGACGTTCGCGCCCCCACGCCCACCGCGGCGGCGGAACTCGCCGCTCGCGCACAGCAAGATTGGCTGGCCGAGCTTGATTCCTTGGTTGCTGCGCTTGGCGATGCCGCCCAAGCGATTCTTGATACCGCCAGCCAGCGGCTTGACCGTGCCGCGCAGCAACTGCGTCACCCCGGCCAGACACTGGCGTTGCAGCGCTCGCGCCTTGCCATGCTCGCTGCCGCGCTGCGCAGCCGCGCCGCTCAAGCCATCAACACCCACCACATGCAGATCGCCACGCTGCACGCCGCGCTGAACCAGTCGCGCCCAACATTGGCGGGCGCAAAAATCCATCTGGAAGCGCTCACTGCGCGCCTGGCCCGCGTGAGCGCTCAATCCGCACAGCAGCGCAGCCAGCGCTTGGGCACGCTCACCCAACAGCTCGCCGCGCTTGACCCGACCCGCGTACTGCAGCGCGGCTACACCTACGTCACCAACGCTGGCGGCAATCCCGTCACTGCCGCCGCCCAAACGGCGTCGGGCGATGTGCTGACCGTGCACTGGAAAGACGGTGCGCGCGATGTGAAAGTGCAGGGCGGCTGAGCCGCCACCGCCACGTAGCTTGTTTCAAGTTTGAAGGTTTTTTGCCACAGAGGCACAGAGGACACGGAGGGACTTTAGGTGAACGAGCTTTCTCTGTGTGCTCTGTGCCTCTGTGGCTAAACTCCACGGCAATTGAACGGCTGCTGCGCAATATCCATGCGGGTTTTGAGGTATTTTTGGCTGGAAATGCGCATGGATATTGCGTACTCACATGTTAAGCCCAAATAAAAAGGGCCCGCAGGCCCTTTTTTATCAACTTGCGCGCTTCAACGTTCAAGCAAAGTTTTTCTCTGCAAATCCCCAGTTCACCAGGTTCGCGAAGAAGGTTTCCACATACTTTTGGCGCAGGTTGCGGTAGTCGATGTAGTAGGCGTGTTCCCACACATCCACAGTGAGCAGCGCTTTGTCACCGGTGGTCAGCGGCGTGCCGGCGGCGCCGGTGTTGACAATGTCCACCGTGCCATCGGCTGTTTTCACCAGCCAAGTCCAGCCGCTGCCAAAGTTGCCGACCGCGCTTTTCACAAACGCTTCTTTGAAGGCGGTGTAGCTGCCCCATTTTGCATTGATGGCCGCGGCCAGCGCGCCGGTGGGCTCGCCACCGCCTTGCGGTTTCATGCCGTGCCAGAAGAAGGTGTGGTTCCAGATTTGCGCGGCGTTGTTGTAGATGCCGCCGCTGGATTTTTTGATGATGTCTTCCAGCGCCATGTTTTCAAATTCGGTGCCTTTTTGCAGATTGTTCAGGTTCACCACATAGGCGTTGTGATGCTTGCCGTGGTGAAACTCCAGCGTCTCTTTGCTGTAG
>JBJOQV010000297.1:0-7515 GCA_046049785.1 Pseudomonadota bacterium | reverse complement strand
GGAAGCTGCGCAAAGCGATCCCTATCAATGGCTGGAAGATGTGTCCGGCAAAAAAGCGCTGGACTACGTCAAGGCGCAAAACGAAATCACGTTCAAGGAACTCAAAGCGCGGCCGGAATATGAGCCGATCCGCACCAAAGTTCTGTCGATCCTGAACGACAAGGCGCGCATTCCGTACGTGCGCAAGATGGGGCAGTACTACTACAACTTTTGGCGCGATGCGGCCAATCCGCGCGGGCTATGGCGGCGCACAACGCTTGAGGAATATCGCAGGCCCGATCCCAAGTGGGAGCTGGTGCTGGACGTGGACAAACTCGCCAAGGATGAAAAAGAAAACTGGGTCTGGGACGGCGCCAATTGCCTGCCGCCGGCATATGAAAAATGTTTGATCTCTGTTTCACGCGGCGGGGCGGATGCCAACGTCGTGCGTGAGTTTGACCTTGCGGCCAAGCAGTTCGTCAAAAACGGTTTTACGCTGCCTGAGGCCAAAAGCAGCGTGACCTGGCGCGACGCCAATACGCTTTACGTGGGCACCGATTTTGGCCCAGGCAGCATGACCGACAGCGGCTACCCGCGCGTGATCAAGCGCTGGGCGCGCGGCACCCCGATTGGGCAGGCGCAAACGGTGTTTGAGGGCAAGCAAACCGATGTGGCGGCGTTTGCCTCAGTCGATCACACCAAAGGTTATTTCCGTGAGCTGTTTGGCCGCTCAATTGCGTTTTACAACTCCGAGTATCAACTGCTCAAAGACGGCAAGTTCGTCAAATACGACATTCCTGCGGATGCGGATATCGGCACTTCGCGCGAGTGGCTCACCGTGCAACTGCGCAGCGACTGGAATGTGGGCGGCAAAACTTACAAGGCCGGCTCGCTGCTGGTCACTACCCACGACGCGTATTTAACGGGCGCGCGCGACCTCACGCTGCTGTTTGAGCCCACGGCCACAACGTCGCTGCAAGGCGCAAGCTTCACGCGTAGTGCGATTGTGCTCAATGTCAGCGACAACGTTTCCACCCGAATTTTTGAGGCCACCTTCACCGGCGGAAAATGGAATCAACGCGAGCTCAAATTGCCCAACAAAGGTACGGCGAGTGCTTCTGCGGTGGATCCGGACGAGTCAGACGCGCTGTGGGTGAATTATGTGGACTTTCTCACGCCCGATTCGCTTTACCTGACGGAGATCGGCAAAGACCTGCCCGCCGCCATCAAAAACCGCCCAAGCTATTGGGACGCCAGCGCCGTGCAAGTGCAGCAGCTGCAGGCTAAAAGCAAGGACGGTGCGATGATTCCGTACTTTGTGCTCAGCCGCAAAGACGCCAAGCAGGACGGCAAAAATCCGACGGTGCTGTACGGCTACGGCGGCTTTGAAGTGCCACAAGTGCCGTGGTACAGCGGCAATATCGGCTCAAGCTGGCTGTCGCGCGGCGGGGTGTTTGTGCTGGCCAATATCCGCGGCGGCGGCGAGTTTGGGCCGGCCTGGCATCAGGCGGCGCTCAAGGGCAACCGGCAAAAAGCGTTTGATGACTTTGCTGCGGTGGCAGAAGACCTGCACGCCCGCAAAATTACCAGCCCGCGCCACTTGGCGATTCAAGGCGGCAGCAACGGCGGCTTGCTGGTGGCGACTGTGATGCTGCAGCGGCCGGAGCTGTTCAGGGCGGTGGTCTGCCAGGTGCCGCTCACAGACATGCAGCGCTACCACAAGCTGCTGGCCGGCGCGTCATGGATGGCCGAGTATGGCGATCCGGACAAGCCAGAAGACTGGGCGTTCTTGTCCAAATACTCGCCTTATCAAAACGTGAAGAAGGGCGTGAAACTGCCGCGCGTGCTCTTCACAACATCCACGCGCGATGACCGCGTCCACCCTGGCCATGCCCGCAAGATGTACGCACGCATGAAAGAGCAGGGCCATAACGTGCTGTATTACGAAAACATCGAGGGCGGCCACGCCGGCGCAGCAGACAACGAGCAGACCGCCAAGCTGCTGGCGCTGGAGTGGACCTTTCTGCTCAATGAATTGCGCTGAATAGTAAGTGCTGTACGCAATATCCATGCGGTTTTCCAGCCGAAAATGGCTCAAAACCCGCATGAATATTGCGTAGTCGCCTATAGATTAGATACTGGAAATTCCATGAGAGCCATCGAAATCCGCAAACCCGGCGGGCCGGAAATGCTGACCGTTTGCGCCCGGCCGCTGCCGCAGCTCAAAAGCAGCGAGGTGCTGATAAAGGTGCATGCCGCCGGCGTGAACCGGCCCGACATTTTGCAGCGTACCGGCAACTATCCTGTTCCGCCCGGCGCAAGCGATATCCCGGGGCTGGAGGTGGCCGGCACGGTGGTGGATGCCGGCGATACATCACTTACCGCCGGCAGCGCGGTATGCGCGCTGGTGCAAGGCGGCGGCTATGCGGAGTTTTGCGCCGCGCCGGCGGCGCAGTGCCTGCCGGTGCCCCAAGGCCTGACTATGGTGCAGGCAGCCGGGCTGCCGGAGACGTTTTTCACGGTCTGGAGCAACGTGTTTGACCGCGCCAAACTTGGCACGCGTGAGGACGGCAGCAAAGAAACCCTGCTCGTGCACGGTGCATCCAGCGGTATTGGTGTCACGGCGGTGCAACTGGCCAGCGCGCTGGGCCATACCGTGTACGGCACTGCGGGTGACGAGGCCAAGTGCAAAGCGGTGCAGGCGCTCGGTGCGGCCAAATGCATCCAGTACAAAACGCAGGATTTCGCCGCTGAGATCAAAACGCTCACCGCCGGGCGCGGCGTGGACGTGATTCTGGACATGGTGGGTGGCGATTACACCGCGCGCAACATCGACTGCCTGGCGGACGATGGGCGGATTGCGCTGATTGCTTTGCTGGGCGGGGCTAAAGCGCAGATCGATCTGGGCCAGATGCTGCGGCGGCGCTTAACACTTTCCGGCTCCACCTTGCGGCCGCGCAGCGTGGCGTTTAAGGCCGCGCTGGTTGAGAAACTCACAACGCATGTTTGGCCGTTGCTGGTGTCGGGCCAGATCAAGCCAGTGGTGCATGCGACTTTTCCGCTTACTCAGGCGGTTCAGGCACACCGCATGATGGAATCTTCACAACACGTAGGCAAGATCATTCTGAGCGTTTTGGAGCAACCGGGTTAAACTATTGGGCTTTGCTTAACCACGCCCGATCAATGCCGCGCAAGCTTGTTGCTGGAAACTGGAAAATGCACGGCACGCTGCCGGCCAATGCAACGCTGCTGGCGGCGCTGGCGCAAAGCGTGTCTGCGAGCGATTGCGAGGTTGCTGTTTGCGTGCCTGCACCGTATCTGGCGCAGGCGTCGCAGGTGTTGCTCGGCAGCGCCGTGGCCTGGGGCGCGCAAGATTGCTCAGCCCACAAGCAGGGCGCGTTTACGGGTGAAGTCAGCGCGGCGATGCTGACGGATTTTGGTTGCCGCTATGTGATTGTGGGCCATTCGGAGCGGCGGCAGTATCACGGCGAATCCAGCGCGCTGGTGGCTGAAAAGATGTTGCGGGTGCTGGAAACCGGTTTGAGCCCGATTGTGTGCGTGGGCGAAACCCTGGCGCAGCGCGAAGCAGGGCAGACGGATGAAGTCGTGGCTGCTCAGGTGCAAGCCGCCATTGACGCGCTCAAACGCGTCGATGAAATGCAGTGGATTTGGCGCGTTGTGATCGCCTATGAGCCGGTATGGGCCATTGGCACGGGCAAGACCGCGTCGCCCGAGCAAGCGCAGCAGGCGCATGCAGCCATTCGCCAACAATGGCAGGCAGCGTTTGCGGACCATGCCAAGCATTTGCGCGTGCTCTACGGCGGCAGTATGAAGGCCGGCAATGCCGCCAGTTTGATGGCGCAGCCGGACATTGATGGCGGCCTTGTTGGCGGCGCGTCATTGGTTGCCGAGGAATTTTTGGCAATTGTTGCTGCAGCAAAAACAACCGCTGTGGCGTGAACGTATTTAAGAGAAGTTTCAGGAGTTTGTGATGCAAGTGATGGGAACAGTATTGGTGCTGGTGCAACTGGCAAGCGCCATTGGCGTAGTGATTCTGGTGTTGCTGCAACATGGCAAAGGCGCAGACATGGGTGCGGCATTTGGCAGCGGCACCTCGGGCAGCCTGTTTGGCGCGAGCGGATCGGCCAACTTCCTGTCGCGCACGACGGCGGTGCTGGCGACCGTCTTTTTCTTGGCCACGCTGGGCCTTGCTTACGTGGCTACCAGCACACCTAAGACCGCGACCGGCGGGGTGATGCAAAACGTTCCCGCTACGCCGGCAGCGCCCGCAGTGCCTGGCGGTGCGCCGGCTGCAGTGCCCGGCACCACGCCTGCTGCTACGGTGCCTGCGCCAGCAGCGACGCCAACCGCCGTGCCCGGTGGCGCGCCTACCGAGAGCAAGTCTGAGTCCAAGTAAGGCGTGTGCTCAATCGCGGACGAGAAGTGATCCGCAATAAAAAACCGTGCCACGCGCACGGTTTTTTATTGACCGAAAAGTGCGTGCTGCAACGCAAGAAATGCGCATGAGTTGCGATATACTCTCGGGGTTTAGCCGACGTGGTGAAATTGGTAGACACGCTATCTTGAGGGGGTAGTGGCGAAAGCTGTGCGAGTTCGAGTCTCGCCGTCGGCACCAATAGAATTGCGCTAGAAGAAAAATTAGGCCGTCAGTTCCTCAAACTGACAAATTCATCGCGGGGCCGTTTGCTGCAAGGCGAGCGTTTCCGCCCTAACTGGTCAATACACACCGCAGGCACAAATTCGATGAGTCTCGAAGGTTACCTACCGGTCATCCTGTTCATTGTTGTTGGGCTGGTCATTGGCTTTGCACTGACCGGCATGGGCTGGATTGTGGGCCGCCAGGCGCCCGACGCGGAAAAGCTCTCGCCCTACGAGTGCGGTTTTGAAGCATTTGAAGATGCACGGATGAAGTTCGATGTGCGCTACTACCTTGTGGCCATTCTCTTCATTCTGTTTGACCTGGAGATTGCCTTTCTGTTTCCGTGGGGCATCGCCCTGCGGGAAGTGGGCATGGTGGGTTTCTGGGCCGCGATGATGTTCCTGGCTATTCTGGTCGTAGGCTTTGTCTACGAGTGGAAAAAAGGCGCGCTGGACTGGGAATGAGGCTGGAGTAACCAAGATGGCGATCGAAGGCGTTTTATCAGAAGGCTTTGTCACGACAAGTGTTGACAAGGTGGTGAACTGGGCACGTAACGGCTCCATGTGGCCGATGACATTCGGCCTTGCTTGCTGCGCGGTGGAAATGATGCATGCAGGCGCCGCCCGCTATGACCTTGACCGGTTTGGTGTGGTGTTCCGCCCAAGCCCGCGTCAGTCTGACGTGATGATCGTCGCCGGGACGCTGTGCAACAAGATGGCGCCGGCGCTGCGCAAAGTCTATGACCAGATGCCGGAGCCGCGCTGGGTAATCAGCATGGGTTCATGCGCCAACGGCGGTGGCTACTACCACTACAGCTATTCAGTGGTGCGCGGCTGCGATCGCATTGTGCCAGTGGACATCTATGTGCCCGGCTGTCCACCGACGGCGGAAGCACTGATCTACGGTATCTTGCAGTTGCAGAAGAAGATTCGCCGAACCAATACGATTGCGCGTTGATTGCATGACACCGCTTGAACAACTCGAAAACGGTGTTCGCTTTGCGCTTGGCGGCAAGCTCAAGTCGCTGAAAACCGCGCTTGGCGAGCTGACGGTTGAAGTTGCCGCTTCCGACTACATTGCAGCCGCGCATATTTTGCGTGATCACGCCGATCTGTGCTTTGAGCAATGTGTCGATCTGTGCGGCATGGATTATTCGACCTACAAAGAGGGTGCTTACGATGGACCACGCTATGCGGTGGTGCTGCATCTGCTATCTGTGAACCTGAACCAGCGCCTGCGTTTGCGCACCTTTGCGCCGGACGATGATTTTCCTGTTGTGGACTCCGTGATGGATGTTTGGCCTGCGGTGGGCTGGTACGAGCGTGAAGCGTTTGACCTGTACGGAATCATCTTTGAAGGCCACAACGATCTGCGCCGCATTCTGACCGATTATGGGTTTATTGGTCACCCGTTCCGCAAGGACTTCCCGCTTTCCGGCAATGTTGAGATGCGCTACGACCCCGAACAGCGGCGCGTGATCTATCAACCGGTCACCATCGAACCGCGCGAAGTGACACCGCGCGTGATTCGTGAAGAAGGCTATGGCGAGGGTTTTCGCAATGGCTGACATCAAAAACTACACGCTGAACTTCGGTCCGCAGCACCCCGCCGCGCACGGTGTGCTGCGGCTTGTGCTTGAGCTGGATGGCGAGGTGATTCAGCGCGCTGACCCGCATATCGGCTTGCTGCATCGTGCGACCGAAAAACTGGCCGAAAACAAAACGTTCATCCAGTCGCTGCCCTACATGGACCGGCTGGACTATGTATCGATGATGTGCAATGAGCACGCCTATTGCCTGGCGATTGAAAAACTGCTGGGACTCGAAGTGCCTGTGCGTGCGCAATACATCCGTGTGATGTTTGATGAAATTACCCGGATTCTCAATCACTGCTTGTGGATTGGCGCGCACGGTCTGGACGTAGGTGCGATGGCGGTCTTCTTGTATGCATTTCGTGAGCGCGAAGACTTGATGGACTGCTACGAAGCTGTGTCGGGCGCGCGATTGCATGCTGCTTACTATCGTCCAGGCGGCGTCTACCGCGATCTGCCCGACCGCATGCCGCAGTATCGCCAATCCGGTTCACTGAGCAAGGCTGATGTCGCGCGCCGCAATGAAGACCGGTCAGGTTCGTTGCTGGATTTCCTGGACGCGTTTACGCAGCGCTTTCCCGGCTATGTGGACGAGTATGAAACGCTGCTCACAAATAATCGTATTTGGAAACAGCGCCTGGTAGGAATCGGCACTGTGGAGGCGGATCGTGCAAAGGCACTGGGGTTTACCGGCCCGATGCTGCGCGGCTCGGGCGTAGCCTGGGATCTGCGCAAGCACCAGCCCTACGAGGTCTACGATCTGCTGGATTTTGATATCCCAGTGGGCACCAATGGCGACTGCTATGACCGCTATCTGGTGCGCGTGGAAGAAATGCGCCAGAGCAACCATATCATCAAGCAGTGCATCGACTGGCTGCGCAAGAATCCCGGCCCGGTCATTACGGACAATCACAAAATTGCGCCACCAGCGCGGCTGGAGATGAAGTCCAGCATGGAAGAGCTGATCCATCATTTCAAACTCTTTACCGAAGGCTTTCACGTGCCGGAAGGGGAGGCGTACGCGGCTGTAGAACATCCCAAGGGAGAGTTTGGGATCTATCTTGTGAGCGATGGAGCAAATAAGCCTTATCGGCTCAAGATCCGTGCGCCTGGGTTTGCGCACCTGCAGTCATTGGATGAAATGTCTCGTGGGCACATGATTGCCGATGCCGTGACCATCATTGGCACGCAAGATATCGTGTTTGGCGAGATCGACCGTTAATGAGCATGCTGACCGAACAAACCAAAGCGCGGTTTGACCGCGAAGTTGCGAAGTATCCGCCTG
>JBJOQV010000296.1:0-3567 GCA_046049785.1 Pseudomonadota bacterium | reverse complement strand
TCGATACGCAAGGAAACGCAGCGCTGCAGTATGGGCCGACGGAAGGCTATGCGCCGCTACGGGAATGGGTGGCGGCCAAGCTGCGTGCCGAAGGCGCGGCAGATATCGTGGCGGACAACATCCTGCTCGTCTCCGGCTCGCAGCAAGCGCTGGATTTGCTCGGCAAGGTGCTGATCAATCCCGGCCAGCGCGTGCTGGTGGAAACGCCTACGTATCTAGGCGCACTGCAAGCCTTTAATTTGTTTGAGCCGGTGTACGCCTCAGTAGATTCAGACAACGATGGCCTGCAGCCCGAAGCGCTCACGCCAGAACTCGCACACGGTGCAGCTTTTTTGTACGCACTGCCCAACTTTCAAAATCCTACTGGCCGCACCATGACCGGTGCGCGGCGCAAGGCGCTGATTGAGCGCGCCGTTGCGCTGAATCTGCTGGTGATTGAAGACGATCCGTATGGCGATCTGCGTTACCGCGGGCAGCCGCAGCCCTCTCTGCTGTCGCTCGCCGTGCAGGCAGGCAGCCCGTGCGTGGTGCGCATGGGCAGCTTCTCCAAAACACTCGCGCCCGGCCTGCGGCTGGGCTACATCGCCGCGCCGCAACTGCTGATCAAAAAGCTCGTGCAAGCCAAACAGGCTACTGATTTGCATACGGCTACGCTCATGCAAATGGCGGTGTATGAAGTGGTGAAAGACGGTTTTCTGAACACGCACGTGCCCAAAACCTGCGCACTGTATCGCGACCAGTGCGACGCCATGCTCGCCGCACTCAAGCAGCACATGCCGCCGTGTGTGAGCTGGAACGTGCCGGACGGCGGCATGTTTCTGTGGGTCAATCTGCCCGCAGACATCGACAGCATGAAGCTGCTGGATGCCGCCATCGCCAAACACGTGGCCTTTGTGCCCGGCGCACCGTTTTACGCCAATGAAGTGGTGCCAAACACCCTGCGCCTGAGTTTTGTGACGGTGCCACAAGAGAAGATTTGGCAAGGCGTGCAAGCGCTCGCGCAGGTCATTCGTAGCGCGATGACGCAATGACTTTGCCGCTCGCGCGGCTTCAATGACGGAATGACTGAGGCGCTGCGCTTTCATTCAAGCGTTGAGGCCGCGGGCACGGAGTTTTCGTGGGAGCTGCGCAAACTCCCGTTCGCGTTGAGCTTGTCGAAACGCATTTGCGGCAAGGCACTGAATAACCAAGGGGTTCGACAGGCTCAGCCCGAACGGATCGGTAGATTGCGACACTTTCTAAAAAGGTTTACGCAATATCCATGCGGGTTTTCAGCTATTTTTGCCTGAAAACCCGCATGGATATTGAGTACACACTTTCTAATTTGGCACTTTTGCCAATGTCTGTTCCAACATGCGCCCGCTGGGTTCGATAACGCGGATGCGCACCGGTAGCCAGTTGAGCGAAGGCGCAAGCCACACCTCAACTGCTCGGTCGTAATCACGATCGGCGCGGCGTTCTTTTGTCAGGCGCAGCGCAGGAACAGTAGTACCGTCAACCTGCATTTGTTCTTGTGAGCGCACCGTAAACGTCCAGCGGTCCAGTGTGCGCTGCCCGGCCACCTGCATGGTGACACTGCGGCCAATCTCACGCAGCTCAGGCAGCGCTTGCAACATTGCGCCAAGCTGAAACTGCACGCTCAACCGATCTTGCACACCGCTGGGCAGCGGCACCACGTTGCCCGCGGGTTCTGAAAACGTGATGGTCTTGGCATCGCGCGCAAAGTACACGTTGCTCTTGCGCTTGGGCCGCTCTTCGCCGTACTGCTCGGGCGCAAGGCCATCTGCCGCAACGCTGCCGCGCGAGGTTTCTATGCGCTGCCCGCCATAGAACAAACGAATTAGTCCGGCCGCTTCGGCCACAGAATCGATGCTGTACTTGCCGTTTTCAAACGTCCAGCGCGTGATGTTGCTGCCTTGGCGCGGGATCTCGTCGCCGGTGCCCACGCCCAGGTCATACGTGAGCGTCATGCGCGTGGGCAGCGTGATGGCTACCGCATTCACCGGCGCTTCCTGTGGTGGGGGTGGTGCGGGCTCTGGTGGGGGCGCTGGCGGCGGCTCGATAGGGGCCGGCACGGCGACGGGCGGCTCTGGTGGGGGCGGCGCAATCACCACTGGCGGCGCAGGTTCAGGCGGTTTGGGCGCGGCGGCCTTTGGCGGGGGCGGCGGTGGTGCAGGAGGTGGCGCAGGTTTAGGCGGCGGCACAACCACAGGCGCAGCAAGTACCACTTCGATATTCAGCGGCCCAACCTCACCGCCAGCAAGCGCACGCTGCGTAATGCGCATGCCGCCAAACAGCAACAGCCAATGCAGCAGTCCCGTGACCAGCAAAAAAGCAATGATCACGGCCTTGTTACGGCGCGGGGCGGGATACGACATAGCGATACTTTGCCATAACGCGGCCGGGCCCAAATCGGACAACCCGCGCTGCGGTAAATTGCGGCATCGTTATTTACTTTGTCACACAACATTCCAATGAAACTTGCCACCCTCAAAGACGGCACCCGCGACGGCCAGCTTGCTGTTGTTTCGCGCGACCTTTCTACCGCCCATCTGGCCACGCACATCGCGCCCACGCTGCAGCGCGCGCTGGACGATTGGAGCTTTATCAGCCCGCAGCTTGCGGACTTGTATGAAACGCTCAATCAAGGCAAAGCACGCCACGCCTTTGAATTTGACGCCACCAAATGCATGGCACCGCTGCCACGCGCCTTCCAGTGGGCCGATGGCTCTGCCTATGTCAACCATGTGGACTTAGTGCGCCGCGCCCGCAACGCCGAGATGCCGGAAAGTTTTTGGCACGACCCGCTGATGTACCAAGGCGGCAGCGACGACTTTATCGCCCCCACTGACGATGCGCTGTTTGCCAGCGAAGACTGGGGCATCGACTTCGAAGGCGAAGTGGCGGTGATCACCGATGATGTGCCGATAGGCACCACCGCTGCACAAGCCGGCGATCACATTCGCCTGCTCATGCTCGTGAACGACTGGAGCCTGCGCAACTTGATCCCTGCCGAGCTGGCCAAAGGCTTCGGCTTTTTTCAAAGCAAACCCGCTACGAGTTTTTCACCGGTAGCTGTCACGCCCGATGAACTGGGCGAGGCATGGCAAGGCGGCAAAGTGCACCTGCCGCTGACCGTCACCTGGAACGGCAAGCGCTTCGGTCAGGCCAACGCCGGCGTAGACATGGTGTTCAACTTTCCCACACTGGTGGCGCACATCTGCAAAACCCGCAACGCCCGCGCCGGCAGTATTGTGGGCAGCGGAACCGTGAGCAACAAAGGCGCCAATGAAGACGAAAAGATCGGCTATTCCTGCATCGCCGAAGTGCGCGCGATTGAAACCATCAAACACGGCAAACCGCAAACCGAATTTATGAGGTTTGGCGACACGGTACGGATTGAAATGTTTGGTGCCAAGAAGCAGAGCATTTTTGGGGCGATTGAGCAGAAAGTGGTACAAAAAGGAAAGTAGCGTACGCAATATCCATGCGGATTTTCAAGCAAAAATGGCTCGGAATTCCCATGGATATTGCGTAGAGGTCTTTCAAACCTGCTGCGTTTGGCCA
>JBJOQV010000295.1:0-2626 GCA_046049785.1 Pseudomonadota bacterium | reverse complement strand
ACCTTGGCAAAGTCGCCGGCAAGGCCCAGCAGCAGACGCGCGGGATCAATGGTGCTGCGAAACGCGGTGTTGGCAGATTCCAGCGTGACCGCACCGAGCTTCGCCTCGTTCTCAGAGAGTTCTGCAAACGTCTTTCCGGTTTCAAGCTGCCATAGCAGGTTGCCGGCAATGTTGCCGTCATTGTTGCGCGCCTGGCGTTGACCGGCTAGCAACGCGGCCTTGGCCGAATCCAGCTCGGCCTGTGTGAAGCCGTCCCGGCGGGCGCGCTCGACTTCTTCCATCACGGCAGTGACGATGCGGTCGCGGTTCTCCGGTGCAAACGTCCCGGAGATGCCAAAGCTGGCGCGGTTGTCCCAGTAGCCCGCATTCACACGTGAGCTGATGCCGTAGGACAGGCCTTCTTTTTGCCGCACGCGCACGCCCAGCCGGTTATCCAGTTGCCCGCCGCCAAACATGCGGTTGGCCACCAGCAGCGGAAAATAAGCGGGATCGTTTTGGTTCAGCGCAAAGTAGCTGTCTACATCCAGCAGCGCATTGGCTTTGTCTGCGGCTTGCGCATCAAAGCGTTTGCCGGGGATATCAATATGCTTGGCGGTGAAGCGTACATACGGCGGCACGTCGCGCTTGAAGTTGCCCAGCATGTTCTCAAGCGCTGCCTCAAGACCCGGCGGCATACCGCCCACGGCTGCAGCGCTGGCATTGCGCGCGCCCCAAAAGTCGCGGTGAAAGGCTTTCACGTCGGCCAAGGTCACGCGCTGCAGGCGCTGCGCGTTCTCGCTGCCCGTCAGGCCAAAGCGCGGGTCTCCGGGCTTGAGCTCGCGCGCCTGGTTCAGATACGGAATCTGCTGGTCAGCAAGCAGCGTGCCCAGCTCGCGGCGATTGGCCTCGATAGCGGTGAGCCGCTGCGCCTTGATACGCTCAAACGGCGCGGCTTCAAAGACCGGGTTCTTGATCAAATCTTCCGCAATCGCGAGCGCCTGCAACAGATGCGCACGCTCGCTGTTGATGTTGACGGTGGCACCCTGCGGCCCACCCTGGATCGACACGGTGCTCTTGATCGCTGTGAGTGCATCTTGAATTTGCTGCTTGCTGCGGGTGGTGGTGCCCTCAAACAGCATTGGCGCCACAAAGCTCGCGCCCAGGCGCTCATGCACGTCTTCGAGCCGCGCCCAGCGCAGCTGTATCACTACGCTGACGGTATCGCCACGGTTTTGCTTGGGCAGCGCGGCGAACTTGATGCCCGACGGCAAGGTCTTGCGCACGGCGCGCGCTTCCAGGTTGGCCGGGCTGGGGTCGAATCTTTCTCCGGCGGCAACGGTTTGCGCAAACGTGGTGGCGTTGGCCAGTTCAGTCGCGGTAGGCGCGGCGGCGATTTCTGCGCGATCCGGCTTGTCGCTGGGGATCAACATGCCCAGCGTGCGGTTGGAAGGTTTGAAGTACAGGCCGGCAACACGCTGCGCGTCAGCCAGCACGGTTTTGCGGATGCGTTCCCGCGCCACCAGCAGCATGCGCCAATCGCCCTGGCCGATGCTCTCCGACAGCAAAATCGCCACCTGCTCAGGCGATTGCATCAGCTTTTCAAACCCCACCAGCGATTCGTGTTGTGCGCGGGCAAACTCTTCCTGCGTAAACGGCGTTTTACCCGCCGACTCGATCAGCTCCAACAATTCGGTCTTGATCGGGTTCATGTCTGTGGCCGTGGGTGCCACCACGCCAAAGCCCGCATAGCCGGGGTCGCGAAAAAAACCGGTGAAGCCAAACACGCTGGTGACCTTGCGCGTCTCAACCAGTGCTTTGTGCAGGCGGCCGGTAATGCTGTTGGCCATCATTTGGTTGAACAGACTGAGCGCCGGTATGTCCGCATGTGTGATGGCAGGCACGTGATACAGCACGGCCAAGCGCTGCTGATCGGCCACTCGGCGCAGCACCACCGTGCGCTCACCGTCTTGCGTAGGCTCGGCGGTGTAGAGCGCCGGTAGCGTACGCGCGGGCTTAGGTAAAGCACCAAAATCTTTGCCTACCCAGTTCAGTACCTTGGTTGCATCAAAATTACCGGCTACGGTGAGCACGGCATTGTCCGGCTGGTAGTAGGTGCGATAAAACGCTTGCAGGCGCTCGATGTTGACGTTTTCTACATCGCTGCGCGCGCCAATGGTGGAGTTGCCATAGTTGTGCCACAGATAGGCGGTGGCGAGCAGGCGCTGCATCAAGATGCGGCCCGGATCGTTCTCGCCGCGCTCCATCTCGTTGCGTACCACGGTCATTTCAGAATCCAGATCGGCGCGGGCAATGAAGCTGTTCACCATCCGGTCGGCTTCCAGGCGCAGCGCAAACTCCAGCGTTTCATCATCGGCCGGAAAGCTGGCAAAGTAATTGGTGCGGTCAAGGTAAGTGGTGCCGTTCCAGCGCATGCCGCGCTTGGCAAACTCCTGCGGAATGTTGCGGTGCGCGGGCGTGCCTTTGAACACCAGGTGCTCCAGCAAATGCGCCATGCCGGTCTCGCCGTAGTTTTCATGGCGAGACCCCACCCGGTAGGTCACGTTGACCGTGGTAGTGGGCTTGGAATCGTCAGGGATCAAGAGCACCTGCAGGCCATTGGGCAAGCGGTATTCGCTGATGCCTTCCA
>JBJOQV010000294.1:0-13232 GCA_046049785.1 Pseudomonadota bacterium | reverse complement strand
AGCATCTGCACCGCGCCGGAAAGCAGATATACAAACTCGTCCGCGAGCGGATGCATCTCCCAGCTTGGCCAATCGCCTGCACATTCAAATTCAGACACCAGCCAGCCGCGGCCATAGCTTTCAATCTGCGGTTCCGGCAACGACCAGAACGAGTCGCCGCCGGGCAGCGATGTGGCGGTACCGTCTGCAGCCAGGTAAACATACGTGTGCGAGGGATCAAGCATCAAGGCAAACCTCCATCCAATTTTCTGATCCACGAGCGCAACCTTACCGCGCCCGCGCGGCCCAGTATCGATCAAGCGCCTCATTGATCGAGTGATCGCCGGGCACGCTCGATGGATCTGCGTCGCGCTTGAAAGTAAGGTAGGCAGCAATCTCCGCGCTTTCTTCGCGGCTAAACGTAGCAAACCGCTCTTGCGCGTACGCAAACCATGTTTTGCGGCCATAGCGGAGCGGGTTGATTAACTTCTTGCATGAGGCATTGTCCAAACCGTGCGTGAGGTGGAACACCGGGTCGGCCCGATTGAGCAGCTGGTCAAGGTCAGCAATCAGATACGCGGGCAGATAAAAGCGAAACGCTTCGTGCGAAAAAAAGCTCAGGGCCGAACCAAAACCGTCCGGCGCCTGATCAATGAAGGCAGCATCTAGCAAATGCCAGTCTCGCTTTCCCTTGAACTCTTGCTCGAGCAGTGCCGGCTCCGTTCCTTCCTGGCTGTTAACGAGCAGCGCATCGCCGGGGTAACGCGCTGCAGAGAACGCGCTCGCGATGCGAGTTTTCAGAAGTGCTGGATCATTCATGGCGTGCTGGGTCACGTACAGTTAAAGGTGATGGCGCTGCTGCGGTCAACCCCGCAGGTAGTGCATGCAATACCCATGCGAGTTCTGAGGCGTTTTTAGCTTAAAAAATCGCATGGATATTGAGTGTTCTTATGTCGAGCCCTGTGTATCCGCTTTCTTGGGCACGCGCTGCGCCGGATCGTAAAAAAACTGCTCCTGCGCGATGCGTTCGCCCTCCCAGCGCTGATACGCCAGCTCTTCCATGTGCGTAACGCTGCCATCTTGCCACTCAAAGCGAAAAATCCAGCGGATCACCACCAGGTCGCCGTGTACAAACACCGGCCGCACGCACGTGGAGGTGACCTGCTTGGCGCGCGCCATCACGCGCTGCTCATTGGCCACATGCGCATCGCGCCCCACGCGCGGCGGCGCGAGGTTTTCCTGCATCGTGGCGTGCTCGGTGTAGAACTCTTGCACCGCCTTCACGTGGGCGTTTTCTTCCACGCGGGCGATGAAGCGTTCGAGGGTTTCGGGGCTGGGCATGGCGCACTCGGGATTGTTGAGCTTTACACCTTAGCGCGTGGTTGGCGCTAGGATTAGGAGGAAAGCACGCAGTATTTATGCGCTTTTTTCAAACATTTTTGCCTGAAAAAGCCCATGAATATTGCGTAGAACCGACTAAAAAGCTCAGCCCCAAGCTGCTTGATCAAGACTCAGCATGCTTTTCAGTTTTCCGTATGTCTCTGTTGTTCTTTGGTTTTTTCACAGGCAGTTGCGCCGGAAATAAATATTTCGCAACGAAAACGAAAATTCCTAGGACGTTGACGGTTGTTCCAGAAACGATCGCAATTGCAACGCTGTCTGACATCTCGAAGTTACCTGTCGCACGACCGAAACCCTGAGCTAAAAGCAGCACTGCCAGTCCAATTAACCAACCAACGATGAGCCAAAAAATACGACCTGCGTACGTTTTTCTTTCATCAATGTTTTGCGCAAAGCTTTGATTTTGAAGACGAAGAGAATCATTCTTCAAAGACTCAACGACTGCGCGCTTTTCGATTTTCTCGTCTGAATCGCCGTTTTCTGTGGCGCTCTTCGCAAAGAACTGCTGTTCTTCAATAGCAGCTTTTGTGTCTACAGGCGATACTGTGATCGCCTTAATCTGCGAAACATCGGTCATTGCCCCTCCAGCGTTACTAGGACTGGTGACCGGTCGCTAAACTACTGAAGTAATCTTGCAATGATTGGTCAGGGATCACAGTTTCGGTTGGAGCATTCCCACCTCCAACTTGCTCCCAAGGCCCGCCTGTAACATGACTCATATCTGAAAGCTGTATAGCCGTGTATTTTGAATACACGCTCCACACCTTTTCTAGTAGAGCGATGGTTTCTTTATCTTCAGGCAAAACTTGTGGAGTGGATGATTTAAGGTCTGCCCAGTCAAAGTCAGTGGCGAGGCTTTCTATGGGAGCGTTGCCAAAATTCTTGAACTCTCTGTAAAGAGAAGGAACTACGGGGCCATATTTCCAAGCTTGAATTGGTTCTTCAAACAGTGGTGTTTTTCGTATCCCGAGGTGCCAGCCTTGAGCAAAATAGACGAGCTTTTGCAGTTTCATTTGCGACAGCTGAACACCATCTCTTCTTGCGGCTCGTAAGAAGAAATTCGCTACTGCCTTAGCGCTATATGTCGAAGCCATAAGTATTCAGATGACAAGTAACTGAATGGATAACCAGTATGTTAGCGGGTTAGTTTTGTGTTTGTCACCATGAATTCAAGTGGAGTTTCGAGGAAAGCATCAACAAAACAAAATAAATAGTTGTTGTTGTCAGAGATTTCTGACCGCATGGTCAGAAAAAGCCCGCCGATTTCTCGCGCGGGCTTTTGTTGAAGTGTCAAAACTAAAGCAAACTTACGCCACCAACCGCTCCTCCAACTTCGCCTTCGTCTGCGTAAGACTCACCGGCAAGTTGTGCTTGAGCTGCTCAAACAATTCCGCGTGCAGTTTCAATTCCGCCTGCCATGCGGCCTTGTCAATCGAGCTGACTTTGCCAAACTGCTCGGCGGAGAAATTGAGTCCGGTCCAGTTCAGGTCTTCATAGCGCGGGCTGATGCCCATGATGTGTTCTTGGCCTTGGCCGGTGCCTTCGATGCGGTCGATCATCCACTTGAGCACGCGCATGTTTTCGCCGTAGCCGGGCCAGACAAACTTGCCATCTTCGCCTTTGCGGAACCAGTTGGTGGTGAAGATTTTGGGCAGGGTGTGGCCCATGGATTCGAGGCGCTTTTCCATGTCCAGCCAGTGCTGGAAGTAGTCGCTCATGTTGTAGCCGATGAAGGGCAGCATGGCGAAGGGGTCGCGGCGCACGACGCCTTGCGCGCCGGCCTGCGCGGCGGTGGTTTCGCTGCCCATGGTGGCGGCCATGTACACGCCTTCCATCCAGTTGCGCGCCTCGGTCACCAGCGGCACAGTGGTGGTGCGGCGGCCGCCGAAGATGAAGGCGTCGATTGGCACGCCGCTGGCGTCGTCCCACTGCGCATCGAGCGCGGGGTTGTTGGTGGCGGCCACGGTGAAGCGGGCGTTGGGATGAGCCGCTTTGGCACCGGTTTCTTTGGCGATAGCCGGCGTCCAGTCTTTGCCTTGCCAGTCGATCAAGTGCGCGGGCGGCGCATCGGTCATGCCTTCCCACCACACGTCGCCGTCGTCGGTGAGGGCGACGTTGGTAAAGATCACGTCTTTGGTCAAGCTCGCCATGCAGTTGGGATTGGTGAGCGTGTTGGTGCCAGGCGCTACGCCAAAGTAGCCGGCCTCGGGGTTGATGGCGTACATCTTGCCGTCGGCATGCGGTTTGATCCAGGCGATATCGTCGCCGATGGTGGTGACCTTCCAGCCTTCAAACCCTTTGGGCGGAATCAGCATCGCAAAATTGGTCTTACCGCAGGCAGACGGAAACGCCGCCGCCACGTGGTACTTCTTGCCTTGCGGATTGGTCACGCCCAGAATCAGCATGTGTTCCGCAAGCCAGCCCTGGTCACGGCCCATGGTGGATGCGATGCGCAGCGCAAAACATTTTTTGCCCAACAGGGCGTTGCCGCCGTAGCCGGAGCCATAGCTCCAGATCTCACGCGTCTCTGGATAGTGCACGATGTATTTGGTCTTGTTGCACGGCCAGGCCACATCTTTCTGCCCGGCTGCTAGCGGCGCGCCCACGCTGTGCACGCAGGGCACAAAGTGGCCGTCTTTGCCCAGCACGTCAATGGCGCCTTTGCCCATGCGCGTCATGATGCGCATGTTCACGGCCACGTAAGGCGAATCGGAAAGCTCAACGCCAATATGGCTGATGTGTGAGCCCAGCGGCCCCATTGAAAACGGCACCACGTACATGGTGCGGCCGCGCATGCAGCCGGCAAGCAGCGGCTGCAAAGTGGCGCGCATGTCGGCGGGTGCCATCCAGTTGTTGGTGGGGCCGGCGTCTTCTTTTTTCTCGCTGCAGATGTAGGTGCGGTCTTCTACGCGGGCGACGTCGGTGGGGTCGCTCCAGGCCAGATAACTATTGGGCCGTTTGGCAGGGTTGAGCTTGCGAAAGGTGCCGGCGGCCACCAGTTCGCCGCACAGGCGGTCATATTCTTGCTGGCTACCGTCGCACCAGTAAATGCGCTCGGGCTGCGTGAGCGCGGCGATTTCATGCACCCAATCGATTAATTTTTGGTGTTTCACCCATGCAGGTGCATTCACACCCGGTTTGAGTACTGCGCTCATGGACTGCTCCTCAAGATAAAAAACGATTGGCAAATCCCCTGTTTTTTGATCAGATGGACTTGCCAATCGTTTCGTGTTTCTTGTGTTTGTTTGTAGCGGGCAGGAACCTTTAGGCACCAAATTGCGACTACATATTCCACTGTAGCATCGCCATAAACGCCATCCCATGCTTTAGCGGCATACTGTCATGCGCTCCAGTTTTAACTAAAAAGCGAATAATCCCCATGCGAATTGCAATATTGGACGACTACCAGGATGCGGTGCGCAAACTGGACTGCTTCAAACTGCTGGCGCAGCACGAGGTAAAAATCTTCAACAACACGGTCAAGGGCGTCGGCCAGCTTTCGGTGCGGCTGCGCGATGCCGAAGCGCTGGTGCTGATCCGTGAACGCACGCAAATTTCTGGCCAACTGGTGGAAAAACTGCCGCAGCTGCGCTTGATTGCCCAGACCGGGCGTGCCGGAAGCCATGTGGATGTGAGTGCTTGCACGCGCGCAGGCGTAGCAGTGGCTGAGGGCGTGGGCGATCCAACCGCGCCGGCGGAGCTGACTTGGGCGCTGATCATGAGCGCCCAGCGGCGCATTCCGCAATACGTGGCGGCGCTCAAACACGGCGCGTGGCAGCAAAGCGGGCTGCGTACCTCTAGCATGCCGCCCAATTTTGGGCTGGGCCGTGCGCTCAAAGGCCAGACGCTAGGGGTGTTGGGCTACGGCAAGATCGGCACACTCGTGGCCGGTTACGGCCGCGCCTTTGGCATGCGGGTGCTGGTGTGGGGCAGCGAGGCGGCGCGTGAGCGCGCCAAGGCCAATGGCGATACTGCTGCCGCATCGCGTGAGGAATTTTTTGCGCAGAGCGATATTCTCAGCCTGCATCTGCGCCTGTCTGAAACCACCCTGGGCAGCGTTACGCTGGCCGACTTGGCGCTGATGAAGCCCGAGGCGTTGCTCGTCAACGCCGCGCGCGCCGAGCTGATTGCGCCCGATGCGCTGGTGGCGGCGCTCAACCGCGGCCGCCCCGGCTTTGCGGCAGTGGACGTGTTTGATTCTGAGCCGATCCTGCAAGGCCACCCGCTGCTGCGGATGGAAAACACCCTGTGCACGCCGCACATCGGCTTTGTGGAAAAGAACAGCTACGAGATGTACTTTGCCGCCGCGTTTGAGAACATCAATGCGTTTGCGGCCGGCACGCCCAGCGGGATCGTCAACCCGGACGCGCTGAAGGTCAAGCGCAAAAAATAGCGGTTTGGAGGTGCTCTACGCAATATCCATGCGGGTTTTGAGCCATTTTTGCCTGAAAAGGCGCATCGATATTGCGTGATGACAAATGACTTGGCCGCTGGCGCGGCTTCAATGACGAAATGACTGGAGTACCAAGGTTGGCGCGCGTCATGCGGCGCGAGGCGCCGCGTTATTGAAGCGCCGAAGGCGCGAAGTCATTTCGTCATCGACCGTTATTGACTGTTACCGGTACCGCCGCGGTTGCCACCGCGTCCGCCACCACCACCGCTGCTACCTGGGCCGCGCCGGGGCGGCCGGTCGCCGTAGCCGCCTGGGTTGCCCCAGGGGGTGCGGGGCGGGCGGTCACCATAGCCGGTTGAGCCGGGCGGGCCGCCGCTGTCGCGCCGCGGCGGCCGGTCAGAAAACTCGCGCGGGGGCCGATCGCCGGGAGGTGGTTCCGGGTCCAGCGAGCGGATTTCAGCCGCCTGTGGTCCCTTAGGGCCGTCTTTGATGCTGTATTCGACCTTCTGACCTTCGCGCAGCGTGCGAAAGCCGCGCCCCTGAATGTCGGAGAAGTGGGCAAACAAATCCTGCCCGCCATCGTCCGGAGTCAGAAAACCAAAACCTTTGGATTCGTTGAACCACTTCACTACACCGGTTGGCATACCAAGTCCCTCTAACAAGCTAACACTATCAAACACAACGCAATGCGTTGATGAACCCGCGGGTACCGACTACGCAGCATGTGCACCGCAACCAGGAGCTATGCAAAACCGATGAAGCGCATACCCAAGAATGGCGCGACTACAACCATACAGACTCCGTGTTTAAAGTACTGCAGCCGCAGCTCTGCGCAAATACAGGCAAAACCCGTCCCCCGCATGTGTGATCCCGAGCAGGCCCGGCGTATTAGGGCAAACGCGCGTTAGACTGTGCAACTGCTTAAGTTCAATCTCCACAAACCTCAAATCACACTATGAGCAGCCTGCATCTGATTGCCACCGGCGGCACCTTCGACAAGCACTACGACCCGATTGCCGGCGCGCTCACGTTTGCGCAGTCGCATTTGCCGGAGATCGTGGCGCGCTGCCGGCTTGCGCAGGCACCCACTATCGAAGCGCTGCGGCTACTGGATTCGCTGGACATGCAAGATGCGGACCGGGCGCGCGTGCTTGCCGCCTGCCGCGCCGCGGCGGCCACGCAGATTGTGGTGGTGCACGGCACGGACACCATGCCGCAGACCGCCCAGGTGCTGGGCGAGGCGCTGCTGCTGGGGAAAACCATCGTGCTCACCGGCGCGATGGTGCCCTTTGAGGTGCGTGGCTCCGATGCGCTGTTTAACCTGGGGTTTGCCATTGCCTGTGCGCAGCACCTGCCGCCCGGCGTGTACGTGGCCATGAATGCGCGCGTGCTGCCCTGGGACAACGTGCGCAAGAACCGGGCGCTGGGAGTGTTTGAGCCCGCACGTTGACACCCAGGCATCTTGGCGATGTCCAGTCACAGCAAAGCAACACACTGATAACAACTTGTCAACAAGCCGCGCTAAAACCTTCTCGTAGCTACTAAATTCGAACTACTGGCCGGCAAATCCCTGATGCCGCGCAAAGTCTCGAATGCCAACCGAATCAGAAATAGCGTCAAGCTTTTCGCGTGACAACTCCCGCTTGCAGCAAGCGCGTACCCTCATGCGCTCGCTCACGGCGCAGACGCACGAGATGTTCAGCCGCGAGCATGAAGAAATGCTCACGCGGCTGCGCAAGCATTTGTTTGAGCTTGCCGATAAAAGCGAATCGCCCGCGCGCGCCACGCACTGGATGAGTGCGTACATGCTGTTGGACCGGCAGGCCGAGCCGTTCAAGCGCGCCCACCTGGCGGCCGTGCGCACGGTGCTGGATGAAGTATGCGAAGCAGAACTCAAGATCCAGCGCAGCAGCGGCGCGCCCAAAAAAGGCAGCAGCTTCTCCACCCGCAGCATGAGCCCGTCACTGAGCCTGGTGGACATGTCCGAGATGGACCGCACCGTGCTGGTAGACCGCGTTTCACGGCCGATGAATGCCGCGTTTGATGAAACGCTCACGCCGTTCACGCAGCGCATTGGCCTCTTGCTCGGTTATGAAGAGCCCGAGCTGGCGCACAATCCTTTCAGGCCCGAGAGCCTTATCCGCGCTTTTGCACTGGGCTGGGAAAATGCCAAGCTCGATCCGCATGCCACTGAAGATCTGATTCTGGCGCTTTCGCCCAACAGTTTTTTTGCGCTGGGCGATCTGTTTGACGCGCTGAACATCACGCTGATGAAGGCGGGCGTTGCACCGCAATTGAAGTACCGCGTCAAGCGCGCGCGCGACATTGGCGTTGCCGGTGGCGGCGGTACTGCGGGTGGTTCAATGGGCAGCGGGTTTAGCGGCGCATCGCCGGCCAGCACGCAGGAAGTGCCGCGCTCCGGCTCGCCGGCGGCGGCGGCGCTGCAAGGCAGTGCGGATGCCGGCCCCGGTTTTGGCGATTCGATCCTGCGCATCGGCCTGTCTGCCAAGGATTTTCTGAGCAAGCTGTCCACGCGCTTGCAGCGCCCGCTGTTTGGTCAGCCGGGTGAGCAGCGCGGCGATGTGTTTCCGCCCACGCAGCCGGACCCGGAGTTTTTCGGCTTCTTGTCCGAGATGCAGCGCTCGATTGATGAGAGCCCGGGCGTGGACATGGATGCGCGCAATATCCTGCGCCAAATCCGCGAACAGGACGAAGTGCGCCGCGCGCCCGAGCTGGACCGCGGCACGGTGGACGCGCTGTCTGAAGTGTTTGACTACGTGTTCAGCGATCAGTCGATTCCTTCGCAGCTTAAAGTCATTATTGGCCGCCTGCAGATTCCGGTGCTCAAGGCCGCGATGCTGGACCGCGAATTCTTCTTTAAAGAAGAGCATCCGGCGCGCAAGCTGGTGGATGCGCTGGCCAAGGCATCAGTGGAATGGGTGCCGGAAAAAGGCGACGACGATCCGCTGTATATCCGCATCGAAAACACGGTGCAGCGCGTGCTGTCGGACTTTGAAGAAGATCTTGAGCTGTTTACAGAGCTGCTGCAGGAGTTTGAAAGCTTTTTGTTTGAGCATGAGCAGCAAGTCAGCGCCCGCATCGAGCCGCAGGCCTTTGATGCCGAGCGCAACGAGCAGCTCGATCTTGGTCTGCGCGCTGCCGATGATGTGATTCACGCCAAGCTCGAGGGTAGAACGCTCGATCCGCTGCTGCCGCCGTTTTTGACCACGCAGTGGCGCGAGGTGATGGGCCGCGCCTGGCTCGCACGCGAGGAGCGCCCGGATGTCTGGGAGCGCGCCGAACAGACCATGGACCAGTTGATCTGGTCAACCGAGCCAAAAACGACGGCTGAAGACCGCCGCGCTCTCGTCACCATGCTGCCCGGCATGGTGCGCAACTTGAATGTGGCACTGGACGCTATCCGCTGGAACGGCTCGCCGCGCGCTGAATTCACCAAACGCTTGATTGAAACCCACACGCGTGTGGTGCGCGCCGGCGCGTCGCCGCAGCAGGATCCCGAGCGTAAAGCGCTGGAATCGCAGGCCGCGCATCAGGCAATTGCCGAGCTGGACGACCGCCGCAGCGCGCAGCTGGCCGGCAGCGAAGATGAATTTGACGTCATGGCACACGCTATGACGCGCGGGCTGTGGCTGGAATTCTTGACTGAGGAAGGTTCCACGCGCCGGTACCGGCTGGGCTGGATCAGCCCGATGCGCACGCGCCTGCTATTTACTAACCGCGAGGGCTTTGACGCGTTTGTCTGCTCCGAGCGCGAAGTGGCCGCGTGGCTGCGCAGCGGCCGGCTGCGGGTTCTGGATACCGAGGCCATTGTGGGCCGCGCATTGGGCGCCATCATGCAGCAGGGTGACAATCCTGCATCGTCACAGTAACGCTGGAAACGAATGTGTCGCGGCTGCTTTACGCCGCCTCAGCAAGCCTCCCGTGTTGTAGGCAGTGAGCGCGCTGCGGCGCAGGGCATGCGGTAAATTGAACTTTCATTGGGTGGGAAATACACCCGCGTGGGTAGTTTCTGGCGCGGGTGGGGTCTTCTTTGCGCTGAAAGGGTAATTTGCCCGTGCAATCATTTGCTGGTCATGTCTGACACGCCTTCTGCCAACACTCGGCTTGCCGGCGCGCGTGCGCTGCTGGTGGGCTTTAAGTCGCGGATTCTGGCCTTTACAGAAGCCGCGCTGCCGGATGCGATCGACCGCACACGCAAGCATATGTTCGAGCTCGCAGATAAGAGCGATTCTTACACCCGCGCCGCGCACTGGATGAGTGGCTACCTGCAGATGGGCCATCAGGCCGGCGCGCTCAAACTGGCGTGCGTGCAGGCGCTGCCGCTCTCGCTGGATTCTGCGATCGATGCGGTGCTGGCCGACAAGGTGGGCGTGGCCGCCACCAAGGCGACCAACCTCACTCTGGTGGACATGAAGGAAACCGAGCGCACGGTGCTGTTTGACCGGGCGGCGCGGCCCTTCAATGCCGAGTATGAAGACTATCTTGCGCCGCTGACGCACCGCATCAGCATCCTGGTCGGCCACGAAGAGCCGCACCTGATGCACAACCCATTCCGCCCGGAGGTTTTCCTGCGCGCCTTCCTGCGCGGCTGGGAGCTGGCCAAGCTGGACGATGCAGCGGCAGAAGATGTCATTCTCGGCCTGGATCCGGTGAGTTTTCTGCCACTGGACACGCTGTATGAAGACCTGAATGAAGCACTGATCAAGGCCGGCGTCGCGCCCAACCTCGAATACCAAATCCGTAAATCACGTGATGCGCACCGCGCCGAGCGCGAAGCACTGCGTCAACTGCTCAATGGCGAGGCCGCAAGGGCCGCCGCCACGCAGCATCAGGGCGCGCCAGGTGGCGGCACCGCAGTGCCCGCCAGCGCAGACCAAGCCGAGTTGCCGGCTGTTAAAAGCAGCGGCGTGCCTACAGGTCCGGAACTGCGCCGCTCGGCCCGCGATTCGATGGAGCAGCTGATCCTGTTTGGGCAGCAGCTCAATCAGCAGGCGACCGGGCCGGACGCGTTTCCGATGACACAGCCGCTCGCCAACCCAGCCATGCTTAATTGGCTGGCCACGCTGCAGGCGCGCACGCTGGCTACGCCGCTGCGTGAAGATGGGCCGCCGCAGCGCATTTTGCAAGCACTGTCGATGCGCGATGAGCTGCGCAACGCACCACCGCTGGATCGCAGCACGGTGGATGCGCTGGCCGCCGTGTTCGACTTTATGTTTGAAGAGTCGGCCATTCCCAACCGCTTGAAGCACGTGCTCTCTAAGCTGCAGGTGCCGGTGCTCAAAGCCGCCATCATCAACCGCGGCTTCTTTGCCGAGGATGATCATCCCGCGCGGCAATTGCTGGATATGCTGGCCGGCGCCTCAGTAGGCTGGCGGCCCGAAAGCGGCACGCAAGATCCGCTGTACGTGCAGATTGACAAGACTGTGCAGCGCGTGCTGGTGGAGTTTCACGACAAGCCCGAGCTGTTTGGCGGGTTGATGGACGACTTTGAACGCTTTTTGTTCGAGATGGAGCGCGATGTGGTGCATAACGTTGCGCCCTACACGTCCGAAGTCGCCACAAACGAGAAGCTTGAGCTTGCGCTGCGGGCCTGTGATGAATGCATCCACGAACACCTGAAAACGCGTGACCCCGCGCCGCTGCTGGTGCCTTTTTTGCTGCGCGAATGGCGCTTGGTGATGGCCTATGCCTGGGGCAGCCGCAAGACGCGCCGCGACATCTGGGACCGCGCAGTGGCCACCATGGACGGCCTGATCTGGTCCACCGAGCCCAAGCGCTCGCTGGAAGAACGCCGCAAGCTGATTGTGATTCTGCCGCGCCTGGTGAGCAGCCTGAATGCGGCAATGGATGCGATCGGCTGGAAGGGCGAGGCACGCACCACCTTCACGCGCCGCCTGATTGAGACCCACTCCGAATGCGTGCAGGCCAAAGGTCACACGCCGGCCGACCCCAAGCGCCTGGCGCGCGAAAAGCAGGAAGCGCGCATCGCCTGGCAAGAATTGCAAACCCGCCGCGCCGAGCTGTTTTTGCGCGAAGAAGACTATTTTGATGTGCAGGCGCACCAGCTTGCCAGCGGTGCCTGGTTTGACTTTATCGCACAAGACGGCGTGCAGAACCGCTACCGCCTCTCGATGGTCAGCCCGATGCGCACGCGCTATGTGTTCACGCTCAACGACGGCAAGGAAGCGTTTGTGCGCAATGAACGCGAAGTGGCGCGCAGCCTGCGCGACGGCTACCTGAAGCTGCTGGACAATCAGCCCATCGTTGGCCGCGCGATCAAAGACATTCTCATCACGCGCGAAGAAGAAGAGCAAGATGCCGAGTTCGACGCGCCGCCGGCGACTGTCATCGGCAAAACCGCGGCCTAGCGCTGCGGGCGGCCTGCGGGCCGATCAAAAGCGGCTCTACGCAATACCCATGCGGGTTTTCAAGCAAAAATGGCTCAAAACCCGCATGGATATTGCGTAGTCTATGCTTGGTTCTGCGCCAACCTCTTCTGTTTGGCAATGAATGCGGCCAGATTCTTGTCGGCCTGCGTGCGCACTTTGCCGCGCATCATCGGCAGCCAGCCCAGCAACAGGCCGGGCGCGCCCAGCGCCTGCGACGCCCAGCGCCAGAAGCTGAATTTGTCTTCCTGCGCGATGATCAGCCCGTCTTTAAACACAAAGCTGGAATCGATGATGTTGTGCACCCGCCGCCCGCTGGCGCTGAAGGTGTAGCGCGGCTCCCAGTGCGCGGAGCCAGCCTCATCATTGGCGACGATGCGTGAAAACTCCAGCCGAAAATCGTCCTTGGCGTTTTCGCACAGCATCTTCCACATCATGCCGATCTCCGATCCGACCAGTTCAAATGCCGGATCTTCAAACGTCGCGCCGGGCGCATAGCACGCTGCCATGGTGGCCGCGTCGCGGCTGGCAAAAGCGGTGTAAAAGCGCGTGAGCAATTGTTCATTGGGATGCATGGCCGCCTCCATTAGGTGTCCAGCTGCGCGACGACAAATGCAACGTCCAGCCAGCGGTCAAATTTATAGCCACCGTTTTTGTGCACACCCATTAACGTGAACCCCAGCGATTGATGCAGTTTGACAGAAGCCTGGTTGCTGGCATCGACCACACCCACCATTGTGCGCAGGCCGCCGGCACGTGCGCGTGCAAGCAGCAGCTGCATCAGCGTGCGCGCCACGCCGCGCCCGCGGTGGTCTTTGTGGGTGTATACCGAATGTTCGCAAGCGAAGCGCCAGCCCTCGCGCGGCCGGTACAGGCCATAGCTGGCAAAGCCTAGCAGCGTGCCAGCCGCATCGTGCGCCACCAAAAACGCGTAAGGCGGCGCGCTGCGCGCAGCAAAGCCTTCTTCCTGCTCCGCCAGTGTGCGCAGCGTGTACTGGTAGGTTGCGGTGCTGTGCAGCACTTCGTGGTTATAGATGTCCAGCACCGCCGGC
>JBJOQV010000293.1:0-5374 GCA_046049785.1 Pseudomonadota bacterium | reverse complement strand
GCGCGTTCATGCCGCCATTGTAGATTTGGGACAATGCGCACATGGATTTGAGTTTTGTCACCTCGCCCTTTGCCATGCGCCCCGGCTTGTCGCGGCTGCCGCCTGGGCAGCGCCACCTGGCCACCGGTCAGTCGCAGGCCGTGCATGAAAAGCTTGCCGCACTGACGCACCCACACAGCGACGCGCTGCTCGTTGCGGGCGGTTTTGACCCAATGCCGGCGCTGCGCGCGCTTGCCAGCACGGCAGCCAATGAGTTTTCAGACCAGTTTCTGTATTCGAATAGTGCTTTCCACGCAATATCGACGGGGATGAAATATGAATTTTCATCTAATACCCTTGTAGATATTGCGTCAAGAGGGGTATTTTCCGCTTTAAACGCTGAAAACCATAGCGGCTGGCGCGGCCTTGCGGCTCTGCTCGCGCTGGCGCTGGAAGAAGATTTCGCCGTGGTGAATGGACCCACCCGCTTGCTGGCGATGCTGGGCGTAGCGCTGCCTTCACACTGGATTCCGGCGAAGAAAATCGGCCGCTCGTTTCACGAAGCGCATGCGCCGGTGGCGGACAACGGGCAGCTCATTGCCGCGGGCGATGGATTGATGAAACTGGTCACGAGCGGCGACCGCTGGCAGCGCCATGTGTGGGTGGTTACGCCCAGCCCCCTGCGCGATGCGCATCCGGCGCGGCATCTGCGCAAACCCTGGCCAGAACCCGAGCGTTTGCTGGCTGACTGCTTTTTGCGCGTGGAGCGGCAGACCTTCATTCCCGTGCCGGAGCTGCCGCAAGCAGTGTTCACGATTCACGTCAGCACACATCCGCTTGTTGACGTTTGCGCACATCCGGGCAATGCCGCGATTTTGCGCGATGCGCTGGCCACGCAAAGCGATGCAGTGTTGGCTTATCGCAGCATGCCGGTGGCGATTCGCGACGCGCTTGTCATGCAGCTTTCACAAATCCCGTAAAATGATTGCATGGGTTTAGAAAGTGACAGGCAAGAAAGTCCTTCTCGAAGTACGCACACTTCGCATACAGCCACAGCGCAAGCCTCTTCTGTAGTACCTCTTCCTTCAGCAAGTTCCCCGCAAATTCTTCCCCTGATTGTCTGCGCCGTGCTCGCGCATGCCGCGTTGACCGGCAGCCGCGTGACGGTGTCGCTCGCGGCGCTAGACAGCGGCGCCTCGGCGCTGTTTGTCGGCCTGGCGATCGGCATGTTCGGCCTGTTTCCATTGCTGCTGGCCATCACCATGGGCCGCTGGGTTGACCGGGTGGGCACGCAGTGGCCGATGCGTGTGGGCTTTGCGATTGAATTGGCGGGCCTCGCAATCGCTACCTTCGGCCCCTATCCCTGGGCGCTGCTGCCCGCGGCGCTGCTCATCGGTACTGGCGTGTCGATGACGCAGTTGACCATGCAGGCGACGGTCGGGCTGTCGTTTGATGCAGCCAGCCGCCCGCAAGGCTTTGCCAAACTGGCCATCGGCGCTTCCATCGCAAGTTTTTCCGGCCCGGTGATTTGCGGTTTTTTGATCGACCATGCGGGCGGGCATCGCGTCGCGTTTGCGGTCATGAGCTCATTCGCGCTGGCCGCCCTGCTCTGGCAATGGCGCCTGGCAAACACGCGCGCCGAGCTGTTTCCGCCGCCGCATCCGCATGATCCGCAAAAGCCGCGTGCACTAGCCGATCTGCTGGCCGACCCCAAGCTGCGTGCGATCTTTTTTCTTTCCGTCGCGCTGGCAGTGGCCTGGGACACGTTTCAATTCATCATGCCGATTCATGGCCAGAAGATCGGCCTGTCAGCCTCCACCATCGGCTTGTTGCTCGGCACATTCGCAAGCGCAATTTTTCTGGTGCGCCTGATGATGAACCACCTAAACCGCCGCTACGCCTCATGGACGATTCTGCGCGCGGTGTTTGTGGTTTCTACCCTTGTATTTGTCGCGCTGCCGTTTGTGCATGCGCTGCCGCTGCTGTTTGTGTGCGCTTTCATTTTGGGCTTTGCGCTGGGCGCATCGCAGTCCAACATGCTTAGCCTGCTGCACGACGCGGTGCCGCCTGCACGCGCGGGCGAGGCCATTGCGCTGCGCCAGACCTTTGGCAATGCGTCCAGCTTTGCGCTGCCGGCGGCGTTTGGTGCCGCTGGCGCGGTGGTGGGTTTTGTCGGTTTGTTTGCGATGGTGGCCATCATGCTCACCGCGTCTACGGCCATGGCGCACCGGCAAATACGCCAATCTTCCGCCTAACTGCCATGCGTGTATGCCATACGCTGGACTGCCTTCTCAAGACCGTACCGGTCAATGCCGATACCTGGGTGTTTGCCTACGGCTCGCTGATCTGGAATCCGGGCGTACCAGTGGCGGAGCGGCGGCAGGCGCGTATCTACGGCTACCATCGCGGCCTGTATCTATGGAGCCGCGTACATCGCGGTACACCGGAGCAGCCGGGCCTGGTGCTTGGGCTTGATCGCGGCGGCACCTGCACCGGTTTGGCACTGCGCATTGCCGCGGCCGATGTGCAAAACGCACTGACCGCGCTATGGCAGCGCGAGATGATCAACAACTCCTACGAGCCTACTTGGCTGTCTGCCCGCACCAAGCACGGCGCGGTCAAAGCGCTCACATTCGTGGTGCGGCGCGACTGTTCGGGTTATTGTGGCGTTTTGTCGGAAGAACGCGTGCTTGAAGCGCTGCACAAAGGTCACGGCGGCCGCGGCACAGCACGCGAATACCTGGAAAATACCGTGCACTCACTCAAGCAACACGGCTTTTCAGACAACCGGCTGGACCGCTATGCGCGCCTGCTGCGCGCCACTTCTTAAACACGTATGACCAATCTGGCCGATCTACGCAAAAGCTACACCAAGGGCGAACTGTCGGAGGACAGCGTTGCCGCAGACCCACTCACGCAGCTGGACAAGTGGCTGAATGAAGCAATTGCCGCACAGGTGCCGGAGCCTAATGCGATGACGCTCGCAACCGTGGGCGCACATGCGCGGCCCTCCTCGCGCATCGTGCTGATCAAAGGGCTCGATCAGCGTGGCGTGGTCTGGTACACCAACTATGACAGCCGCAAAGGCCGTGAGCTGGCGGAAAATCCACACGCCTGCCTGCAATTTCACTGGGTAGAGCTGGAGCGCGTGGTGCGGCTGGAAGGCACGGTTGAAAAAGTCAGCGCTGAGGAATCAGATGCGTACTTTGCCAGCCGTCCGCTGGATTCACGCATCGGCGCGTGGGCGAGTCCGCAAAGCCAAAAGATCTCCTCGCGCGCCGAGCTAGTCGCAGCGGCCGCCAAATATGGTGCCAAATTCGCCCTGAATCCCCCGCGCCCGCCGCACTGGGGCGGGTACCGGCTGATTCCCGATGCTGCCGAATTTTGGCAGGGTCGCCCTTCGCGCCTGCACGACCGCATTGCGTATGAACGCAGCGGCGCGCTCTGGAACCGCTTGCGTCTGGCCCCCTGAAAGCACGCTTGTGCGTGCGCGCCACAATCAACGCTAGAATGTGCCATTGACGCAAAAACTTGCGGATCAAGGAGCTTGCGTGAGCAACGTTTTGTCGATACTCGTCGTTGAAGATGAGCCTGAGTTTCAGCGGCGCTTTGCTGAAATCGTGGCCAAAGAACCCAGTTTTACGCTTGCCGGCATCGCACCTTCGGTTGCGCTCGCCAAGCTGATGCTGGACCGCGCCAAACCGGATGTGATGCTGGTGGATCTGGGTATGCCCGATGCCAGCGGCATCGATGTCATCCGCTACTGCTCTGAGCGGTACGAACACACCGACATCATGGTGGTGACGGTATTTGACGATGAATCGCATGTGGTGGACTCGATTGAGGCCGGCGCGACCGGCTATCTGCTCAAGGACACCGACGAGTCCGAGTTCATCGAATCGATCAAGACCTTGCACCAAGGCGGCTCGCCCGTCAGCCCGGTGGTGGCGCGCCATGTGCTGGAACGCTTCCGCTCGGTGGCCGGTGGGCATGCGGTTGCGCAGCGCGAACCGGCCAAACGGCAGCTCGAAAACCCGCTGTCCTCGCGTGAAACCCAGATTCTGCAACTGCTGGCCAAGGGATTTTCTTTCAATGAGATCGGCAACTTGCTGGAAATCTCGCCGTACACCGTTGCTACACACATCAAGAAAATCTATCGGAAACTGGCCGTCAACTCGCGCGGACAAGCCGTGTATGAAGCTGGTCAGTTGGGTCTGCTCGACGTTTAGTCGCGCACTTTTCTGCTGCCTTCTGCTCGGCGCGACGCCGCTTCGCGCTGAACTGATCATGATCGACAGCGCGCAGTCGGTCATCACCGCCGCGCCCCCGACTGTGGAGACCGTCTGGCAGCCGCTCGCGCTGCCGGCCCACTGGATCACGGCCGAAGATGCGCCGCTGCAGCGGCAATGGGTGCGCACCAGCTTCCGGCTCGAGACGATCCCGGCCGATGGCCTGATGCTCTATGTTCCGCGCCTGTACAACGGCGGCTACTTCTATCTCAACGGCCTGCGGCTCACCGGTCCGAAACCGGCCAATGAAAAAGAGTACGTGCGCTGGCGCAGGCCCTTTTTGATCGAACTGCCCAACGCCTTGCTGCTGCGCGGCAACAACGAAATCATGCTGGAAACGGCGTATCGCTCGGGCGTAAACGGCATTTCACGGATGTATGTGGGTGAAGCAGCAGACCTGCAACCCATGTACACAGGCTCATTTTTCTTCAAGCACACCATGACGCGAATGGTCGGGGTATTCACGATTGTTGCCGGGATATTTTTGCTGCTGTTCTGGCTGCGCCGCCGCCAGGAAGTGCTGTACGGCTTGCTTGGCGCGGCGTCGGTGGCGTGGTCGCTACGGATGCTCAGCTTCATTGTCGAAGTTGCACCGATTGAGATGCGCGGTGTCTTGCGCTTCACCTACGTGCTGGGCACTGCGGGGTTTGTGCTGTGCGTGGTGCTGATGATGCTGCGGGTTGCGCAGTTCAGGCACAAACGGCTTGAGCAGGCGCTGATCGCGTTTTGCGCGGTTGGGCCGGTACTGACACTGTTTGGCGGGTCGATCGCGGAAAACCTGGTCGATCGCGGCTGGCAGGGTGGCCTGCTGTTGATCAGCGTCGCTGCCATCGGCGTGTTGGTGCGCGCAGCATGGCGCAGTCCAAGCCTGGAGAGCTTTGGCCTGGTCTCGGCAACCACTGTGGCACTGTTGATGGCGCTGAATGATTTTCTGATCACCGGTGGCTGGTTTAGTTTTGATGCACCGTATGGGGCGCATCTGGCCGCGCCGCTGCTGCTGCTGGTGGCCGGCGGCATTTTGCTGGACCGTTTTGTGCGCACGCTCAATACGGTGGAAGGCATGACGCATTCACTGATTGATGAAGTGGCCTCGCGCGAAAAAGAGC
>JBJOQV010000292.1:0-2605 GCA_046049785.1 Pseudomonadota bacterium | reverse complement strand
GCTAGAAGCGGCGCCAACTGGGCGTGTGCATGTGGCCGCGCTGGATCGGCGTGCGGCGCGGCGCATGCGTGCGTTGCTCGAGCGCGCCGGCATCGCTGTGGCCGATGCCAGCGGCTGGCGTTTGTCCACCACCGCAGGCTGTGCGGTACTGACGCGGTTATTGGATATTGCGAAGCAGCAAAGCCTGGCCGATGTGCTGGACTGGGCCAAACTGCCCGCTGTCGCAACCAGTAATTGGGGTTTGGATGCTCAGGCGCTTGCATGGCTTGAGCTCTTTATACGCCAACGCGGCGTTGCGCTTGGCTTGCAAGCACTTGCAAATCGTTTGCGCAGCGTTGCCGTTGAGCCGCCTCAAGGGCCAGTACGGGATGCGGCATTGTCCTGGGTCGATGCGCTGCATCACTTGGTGCGTGGGTTCGCGCGTACAACGCCAGTTCGCGAGCACGCTGCGCGTTTTCAGGCGGCTATTGGCGATGTGCTCAAACGCTTGCAGGCCGATAGCGCGGGTGCGCAAATCGCCGCGGTGCTGGACGCACTTGCACAAGAAACCGCGCCGCAAAACGTTGACTTTGAAACCTTTGCCGCCGTGCTGCGGCAGCGCCTGGAAGAAACGTACTTCATCGCGCAGCAGCCTCACGCACGCGTGGTGCTGCTTGCGCTAAACGCGGCAGCGTGGCGAGCGGCAGCACATGTCGTGGTGTTGGGCGCACAGCAAGGGGTGTGGCCGCAGCCCAGACCGGCGCCTTTCGCACTCAGTTATTCGCAGCGCGGTGCCCTGGGCTTGTTGCCGCATGACGACGGCAGCGATGCGTTTGCTGCGCTCATGGCCCGTACGGTGCAAATGACCTGCGTGCTGACACGCGAGCAGCCCGATTCGCGCTTTGATGCCAGCCCTTGGCTGGAAGAGCTGCGCGCGGCATGCGCGCGTGAATCGATCGTGCTGAATTGGCAGGATTGGTCTGCGCAGGTTTATTCCACGCAGGCGCAGGCGATCGCGATGCCCGCACCGCCAGCGCCGTTTGTGCCAGCCAAGTTGTCCGCCTCGGCACTGCAAGCGCTGCTTGCTTGCCCTTACCAATTCTTTGCGCTGCGCTTGCTTGGACTGGCGCACCTCGATGCTCTGGATGATCTGCCTGACCGGCAAGACTTTGGCATCCTCGCGCATGAATGGATGCGCGCCCTGCACACGCAAAATGTGTTTGCACTTTCCAGCGTGCAGCAGTCTTTGGATGCGGCGCATACCCTGCTGCGCGAAAGCGTTCAAAAGCAGCAGGGCGCAAGCGGGCAAGATGCGGCATATGCCGCCTTTGAGCGCTTGCTGGCAAGAATAGCCCCCAGCGTTGTTCAGTGGGGACGTGCTGCTAAGTGCGCCAGCGTGCAGGCTGAGGTGGCAGTTGAGCAGCAATGGCAGCGCGGCGCGCATTCTGTAGTGCTGCATGGCCGCCTGGACCGGGTCGAGCGCGATGCGCAGCAGGCTGTGAGGCGCATCATCGACTTCAAAACGGCCGGCAAAACCTCGCTGGACCAACGGCAAAGTGCGCCGTGGCAGTTTCCGCAGCTATTGATCTACGGCATGCTCGCAAGCGACGGTCAAGCAAACGCGGAGTTGACCGCTGCGTACCTCTCGTTGAGCGGTGAGGAGGTCACCGAGTCGCGCAGCAAAGCCGATTATCCGCAACAGGTCGTGCAACTTAGCGATGCGCTAGATCAAGCGCTAGCGCAGCTATTCGTGCATGCGCCGCTGCCCGCACATGGGGATATAGCGGCGTGCACAAATTGCGCTGCCGCAGGCGTGTGCCGCAAGGGGCAGTGGGCATGAGTGGCCTGTACGTCAATGGCCAGCCAGTGGATGGTGCAGCGTTTTACGGCGCTGCGGGCAATCCGGCGGCCAATATCGTGGTCTCCGCGTGTGCCGGCAGCGGCAAAACCTGGCTGCTCGCGACGCGTGTGATCCGCTTGCTCTTGGCAGGTGCCGCGCCCGAATCGATTGTGGCAATCACATTCACCAAAAAAGCCGCGGCGGAGATGCAGCGGCGGATCTTTGAATGGTTGGAGGAACTGGCTACGCTCACAGATCCGGCAGCCATCCAGACGCGCTTGCAGCAGTTTTATGTTCCGCAAGCGCAGCTTGCTCACGCCGTGCAGGTAGCGCCTGGCCTGCTCTCGCGCGTGCTGCGCGCATCACAACCGCTGGAGGTGCGCACATTTCATAGCTGGTTTGCGCGTTTGCGCTCGGCGTTGCCGCTCACCGAGATCGCCTCAGCCACAAGCGAAGTTGCCGCCGCGCCGGGGCTACTCAAAGCTGATGCGTGGGAACGTTTTTTGAGCCTGGTTGGCAAAGATGCGGATCAAACGCACTGCTACGCAGAGTTTGTTGCACAGCTTGGCCTGGAAGTCTCGAAAGCGGCATTGCTTGCGTTTATAGACCGGCGCGTTGAATGGATGAGTTTTGGTGAGTTGGCCGCAGATCGTCCGCAATACGCGATGGACGGATTGCGCGCGCTGCACGCTAGGGTGCTGGACTACACACCTGAGCAGTTTTTGCATGCGCATCGCGCAGATTTGCTCACGCTCGCCGCGGTGTTTGCCAAAGACAGTGGCAAAC
>JBJOQV010000291.1:0-7934 GCA_046049785.1 Pseudomonadota bacterium | reverse complement strand
GGGCAATTGGCCGGCGCAGTGTATGCAGGCCTGGGCCTGGGCGTGCTCAACAAGTTGCTGGAAGGCTGGCAAGGTGCGGTGCTGGCCAAGATCATGGTGCTGGTGCTGATTGTGATCTTTATCCAGAAGCGCCCGCAGGGAATCTTCGCGCTTAAAGGACGCAGCGCAGAGGCGTGATGATGACAATCATCTTCAAGCATAGGCGCGCAGCATGAGTGCTGCAACTCCGCCAATAGGACACCCGCGCCTGTTCGGCACGCGCGGCTGGAGCGGCGTGCTGGCCGCGGTGATCACCATGACGGTGCTGGTACCGGTGCTCAACTTGTGGGTGCCGGAGAACAGCGCGTTCCACCTCAGCGACTTTTATGTCGGCCTGCTGGGCAAGATTCTGTGCTACGCCATCTGCGCGCTGGCGATGGATTTGATCTGGGGCTACACCGGCATCTTGTCGCTTGGCCACGGGCTGTTCTTTGCGCTCGGTGGCTACGGCATGGGCATGTACCTGATGCGGCAAATCGGCCGCGACGGCCAGTACAAGGCCGACATGCCGGATTTCATGGTGTTCCTAAACTGGAAAGAGTTTCCCTGGCACTGGGCGCTGAGCGACAGTTTCATCGCGCAGATGTTGCTCGTGATTCTGGTGCCCGGCTTGCTGGCATTTGTATTTGGCTACTTTGCATTCCGCTCGCGGATCAAGGGTGTGTACTTCTCCATCATCACGCAAGCGCTCACCTTTGCGGCGATGCTGCTGTTCTTTCGCAATGAGACCGGCTTTGGCGGCAACAACGGCTTTACGGACTTCAAACGGATTTTGGATATTCCGCTCAACACCCAGGGCATGCGGGTAGTGCTGTGCGTAATTTCCGGCCTTGTATTGATCGGCTTTTATGTGATGGCGCGCGCGATTGTGCAAAGCAAGTATGGCCGCGTGCTGCAAGCCATCCGTGATGCGGAGAGCCGCGTGATGTTCACTGGCTACAACCCGGTGGCTTACAAACTATCGATCTGGACCTTGTCTGCGGTGATGTGTGCGATTGCCGGCGCGCTGTATGTGCCGCAGGTAGGCATTATCAACCCAAGCGAAATGTCGCCGGCGGCCTCGATTGAAATGGCGATCTGGACTGCGGTGGGCGGCCGCGCGACGCTGATCGGCCCGATCATTGGCGCGTTTTTTGTGAATGGTGCGAAGAGCTGGTTCACGGTCGCATTCCCTGAATACTGGCTGTACTTTCTGGGCGCGTTGTTTATCGCGGTCACGCTGTTTCTGCCGCAGGGCCTGATCGGGCTGATCCGGCGCGCAAAGAGCAAACAATCATGACGCCAGAACTGATGAAAGCCGGCGCGCAGGCGCACGAGCGGTATATGGCGCGGCTCGCGGCGCAATCCGGCAGCACAGAATCCGGCGGACGCGCGGCGAGTTTTGGCCGTGTACTTGCCGGTGCGGCGCCGGATTTTTCGCACGGTGTGGCGCTGTATCTGGAAGACATCACTGTCAGCTTTGACGGCTTCAAGGCGCTGAACGCGCTGACGTTGACCATCAATGTGGGTGAGCTGCGCTGCATCATCGGCCCCAACGGTGCGGGCAAGACCACCATGATGGACTGCATCACCGGCAAGACGCGGCCAGATTCCGGCAAGGTGTTTTTTGGCTCGACCATCGATCTGCTGCGCATGACCGAGCCTGACATCGCGCAAGCAGGCATTGGCCGCAAGTTCCAAAAGCCCACGGTGTATGAGCGTTTGAGCGTGTTTGAAAATCTCGAGCTTGCACTGCGCGCAGACCGGCGCGTGCGCGCCTCGCTCTTCGCAACGCTTTCCAGCGCGCAGCAAGACCGTATCGATCAGATTCTTGCTTTGATTCACTTAAAAGATGAAGCGCAGCGCACCGCCGGGCTGCTGTCGCACGGCCAGAAGCAGTGGCTGGAGATCGGCATGCTGCTGATGCAAGACCCCAAGGTTCTGTTGCTGGACGAACCGGTCGCCGGCATGACCGACGAAGAAACCGAGCGCACCGCGCAACTGTTCCTGTCGCTGGAAGGCAGCCACTCGCTGGTGGTCGTGGAGCACGACATGAAGTTCATCCACGCGCTGACGCAGGACAATCCCGCCAAGAAAGTCACCGTGCTGCACGAGGGCAGCGTGCTGGCCGAAGGATCGCTCGCCGACGTGCAGCGCAATGACAAAGTAGTGGAGGTGTATCTTGGCCGCTGACTGCTGCAAAGAGCGCATCGCATGCTGAAAGTCGAAGGCCTGAACCAGTTCTACGGCGGCTCGCATATTCTGCGCGGCGTTGGCTTTGAAGCGCTGCGCGGTGAAGTGACCGTGATTCTTGGGCGCAACGGCGTGGGCAAAACCACGCTACTCAAAAGCCTGATGGGCGTGGTACCAATCAAGACCGGCAGCGTAACGCTTGACGGGGTGGACATTGGCAAGGCAACTTCATACGAGCGGGTGCGCGCCGGCATTGGTTACGTGCCGCAAGGGCGTGAGATTTTCGGCCGCCTGACGGTGGAAGAAAACCTGCGCATGGGCTTGGCTTCTGCGCCGCGCAGCACGCCGATTCCCGCTGAGTTGTTTGAGATGTTCCCGGTGCTCAAGCAAATGATCCATCGCCGCGGCGGCGATCTTTCCGGTGGCCAGCAACAGCAGCTGGCGATCGCGCGTGCGCTGGCCGCCAAGCCCAAGCTGCTGATGCTGGATGAGCCAACAGAAGGTATTCAGCCCAGCATCATCAAAGACATCGGCCGCGTGATCCGAGCGCTGGCCGACCGCAAGACCATGGCGATTGTGCTGGTCGAGCAGTATTACGACTTTGCCGCCGCGCTGGCCGATCAATACCTGGTGATGGAGCGTGGCGAGGTCGTGCAGCGCGGTCGCGGTGCAGACATGCAGGCGCAGCGCGTGCGCGAGCGCGTATCGATCTAGCCTTCAAGGCAGGTGCATATCTGACTAGTCATTACGCAGTATCCATGCGCTTTTTCATCCATTTTTGCCTGAAAAAGCGCATGGATACTGCGTAGAGCAGTTCAAAACCCCTCCATTCTGTTCCAGAAACCACGGCGTGCGTGCAAACCGCTTACACTTGACGTATACGTCAATTCGTCAAGAAAAAGCGATTCCATGCCGATCTTTGAGACCAAGCTCAACCCCCGCGCGGCCGATTTTCAGTCTAACGCGCAGGCCATGCGCCTTTTGGTGGACGACCTCAAGGCCAAACTCGCGCAGATCGAACTGGGCGGCGGCGATGCGGCCCGCGCCAAACACACCGCGCGCGGCAAACTGCTGCCGCGTGACCGTGTGCAGATGCTGCTCGACCCCGGCACACCGTTTTTGGAAATCGCGCCGATGGCGGCCTTTGGCATGTACAAAGAGGCCACTGGCAACGACGCGGCGCCCTGCGCGGGCGTGATTGCCGGCATCGGCCGGGTGAGTGGCGTGGAATGCATGATTGTGTGCAACGATGCCACCGTCAAAGGCGGCACCTACTACCCGCTCACCGTCAAAAAGCACGTGCGCGCGCAAGAAGTGGCGCGCGAGAACCGGCTGCCCTGCATTTACTTGGTGGACAGCGGCGGCGCGAATTTGCCCAATCAGGACGAGGTGTTTCCAGACCGCGATCACTTTGGCCGCATCTTCTACAACCAAGCCACTATGAGCGCGGAGGGGATTCCGCAGATCGCGGTCGTCATGGGCTCTTGCACCGCTGGGGGCGCGTATGTGCCGGCCATGAGCGATGAGAGCATCATCGTCAAAAACCAAGGCACGATTTTTCTGGGTGGCCCGCCACTGGTGAAGGCCGCGACCGGTGAAGTGGTGACCGCAGAAGACCTGGGCGGCGGCGATGTGCATACGCGTTTGTCGGGAGTGGTGGACCACCTTGCGCAAACCGATCTGCACGCGCTGCGTATCGCGCGCGAGATCGTGAGCGACTTGAACTGGCGCAAAGATAATCCGCTTGTGCTCAAAGAACCCGCGCTGCCCAAATACGATGCGGATGAGTTGCTCGGCGTGATTCCCACCGACACCAAAAAGCCGTTCGATGTGCGCGAGATCATTGCGCGCGTTGTGGACGCAAGCGAGTTTGATGAGTGGAAAAGCCGCTTTGGCACCACGCTTGTCACCGGCTTTGCGCATATTCACGGCATGCCGGTGGGCATCATCGCTAACAACGGCATTTTGTTTTCTGAGTCGGCGCAAAAAGGCGCGCACTTTATCGAGCTGTGTTGCCAGCGCAAGATCCCACTCGTGTTTTTGCAGAACATCACCGGCTTCATGGTCGGCCGCAAGTATGAGAACGAAGGTATTGCGCGCCACGGTGCCAAGATGGTGACCGCGGTCGCGTGCGCCGCGGTGCCCAAGTTCACCGTGATCATTGGCGGCAGCTTTGGCGCAGGCAACTACGGCATGTGCGGCCGCGCCTACAGCCCGCGCTTTCTATGGATGTGGCCGGGCGCGCGCATCAGTGTCATGGGTGGCGAGCAGGCCGCCGGCGTGCTGGCCACCGTCAAGCGTGACGGCATTGAAGGCAAAGGCGGCACTTGGAGCAAGGAAGAAGAAGAAGCCTTCAAAGCCCCCATCCGCGACCAGTATGAACGCGAAGGCCACCCGTACTACGCCACCGCGCGGCTATGGGACGACGGCATTATCGACCCGCGCGACACGCGCTCAGTGCTGGCCCTAGGATTGAGTGCGAGCTTGAATGCGCCGATTCCAGAGACAAAGTTTGGTATTTTCCGCATGTAGTGTACGATGTGTACAGACTAGGAGTTTTATACACATGCGCACAAACATTGAAATTGATGAAGCCTTGATGGATCAGGCGCTCAAGGCCGGACCCTTCAAGACCAAAAAAGAGGCAGTGGAAGCCGGCCTTAAGTTGCTTGCACGTCAGGCGGCTTATCGCGAAATTCTTAAGTATCGCGGCAAGCTCAAATGGGATTTGAGCGGGGATTGGTCGGCTGTGCAGGCGGATGAGATGCAGAGCGCGCAATCCGTACCTCTTCAGTTACAAGCGCCACCCGCTGAATACAAAATCAAGCATGTAAAGGTAAATAAGCCGAAATCACAAGGCTTGCGTGTCAAAGGGCGGCGTACATGATCTTGGTAGATGCTTCGGTTTGGATTGATTTTTTCAACGGCAAACCTTGTGCTCCCGCTGATGAACTGGAGCGCTTGCTCGATGACGCGAGTGCGCCTGTGGCAATTGCCGATCTCACGCTGTATGAAGTGCTGCGCGGTTTCCGTGCGGAGAAAGATGCGCTGGCCGCGCAGCGGCTGTTGGCTGCTCTGGAAGTCATTGATGTGGGCGGCGAAGACAATGCGCGTAGTGCCGTGGACCACTTCCGTGCGCTGCGCCGTCTTGGTTACACCAACAACAGCATTGCGGATGTGATGCTAGCGAGTTATTGCATTGCACATGATCACGCGCTGTTGCACGCAGACCAAGACTTTGATGCGTTTGCTCAGCACCGCGGCTTGAAGGTGTGGCAAGGTCCGGCGCATTAACTATGCAAACACTCGAAATCAAGCATGCTGGCCCGGTCGCGCAAGTCTGGCTCAACCGGCCCGACGTGCGCAACGCGTTCAATGAAACGGTGATCGCAGAGCTGACGCAAACTTTTGCGCAGCTCAGTGCACAAGAAGATGTGCGCGCCATCGTGCTGGCCGGCCACGGCAAAGCTTTCTGTGCAGGCGCAGACCTGAACTGGATGAAAAAGATGGCCGGCTACTCGCACGATGAGAATCGCGCAGATGCGATGGGCCTGGCGACGATGCTGCGCACCATCTATGCATGCGAAAAGCCGGTGATCGCCCGCGTGCATGGCGCATGCTTTGCCGGTGGCATGGGCCTTGTGGCCGCGTGCGATATGGTGGTGGCCGCGCATGAGGCGGAGTTTTGCTTAAGTGAAGTCAAGCTCGGCTTGATCCCGGCTACCATCAGCCCGTATGTGATCAAGGCGATGGGCGAGAATGCAGCGCGGCGCTACTTTCTGACGGCGGAAAAATTCTCCGCAGCAGAGGCGTACCGCATTGGCTTAGTACATGAAATCTGCCCGCTGGAATTGCTGGATGAAGCGGTGGACGATCTGCTCAATGCGCTGATCGACAATTCACCGCATGCGGTGCGGCAGGCCAAGCGCTTGGTGCGGGAGGTCAGCGGCAAAGCGGTGGATGATGCGTTGCTGGCAGATACGGTAGAGCGCATCGCGCAGATCCGCGCCAGCGACGAAGGGCGTGAAGGCGTGAAAAGTTTTTTGGAAAAGCGCAAACCCAGTTGGGTGTTGCCGGAGCAATAGCATGTATGGACTACGCAATATCCATGCGCCTTTTGAGGCAAAAATGGCTCAAAAGGCGCATGGATATTGCGTAGTGGTTCTTGGATTGCTGCATTCACAGATCAATTGATGATGTAAAGGTAGGTCGATGGCACTTGCAGAAGCACCCGTAAAGTTTCACGCGCCGCGCGCCGCGCCGAGCACGCAGACCGCGCGTGTAAGCGCCAGCCAGATCGAAGTATGGCTTGCCATGCCGCTGCCGGAGCTTCTGTTTGCGGCGCAAACTGCGCACCGCCAGCATTTTGATCCCTGCGCGGTGCAGCTTTCATCGTTGCTCTCCGTCAAAACCGGCGGCTGCCCGGAAGACTGCGCGTACTGCCCGCAAAGCGTGCATTACGACACCGGCGTGGGCGCCGAAAAAATGTTGCCGGTGGATGAAGTGCTGGCCGCCGCGCACGCGGCAAAAGCCGCTGGCGCCACACGCTTTTGCATGGGCGCGGCATGGCGCGCGCCGAACGACCGCGATGTGGAAAAAATTGCCGCGTTGGTACAGGCCGTGCGCGCCACTGGCATGCAAACCTGTGCCACGCTGGGCATGCTCACCGATGCACAGGCAAGCGTACTCAAGCACAGCGGGCTCGATTACTACAACCACAATCTGGACACCGCGCCGGAGTTCTACGGCGACATCATTTCCACCCGCGACTATCAAGACCGGCTGGACACGCTGCAGGCGGTGCGCGATGCGGGCATCAAGGTCTGCGCAGGCGGCATTGTGGGTATGGGTGAAAGCCGCACGCATCGCGCGGGCTTGATTGCGCAGCTTGCGAATCTTGATCCTTATCCAGAAAGCGTGCCAATCAACATGCTGGTGCGCGTGGCCGGCACGCCGCTAGCGGACCAAGCACCGCTCGATCCGTTTGAGTTTGTGCGCACCATTGCCGCGGCGCGGCTGGCGATGCCTAAGGCTTGGGTGCGCCTGTCCGCAGGGCGGCGTGAGCTGGGTGACGGCGTGCAGGCCCTGTGCTTTATGGCCGGTGCGAATTCGATTTTCTACGGCGACAAACTGTTGACCACTGGCAACCCCGATGTGCTGGCCGATCAGCAGTTGTTTGAGCGCTTGGGTTTAAAAGCGGCGCAGATTTAGGATGCGTGCACGCAATATCCATGCGCTTCTCAGGGCAAAAATGCCCCAAAAGCCGCATGAATACTGCGTAGAGCGATTAATAACGAGACCACCATGTTCACCAAAATACTGATCGCAAACCGTGGCGAAATTGCCTGCCGCGTCGCCACCACCGCCAAACGCTTGGGCATCAAGACTGTTGCGGTGTACTCGGATGCGGATTCACAGGCCAAGCATGTGGCCCTATGCGATGAAGCGGTGCACATTGGCGGCGCACAGCCCAAAGACAGCTATCTGCGCGCCGATGCGGTGATTGCCGCCTGCAAAGCCACCGGTGCGCAAGCGGTGCATCCGGGCTACGGATTTTTGAGTGAGAACGAAAATTTCGCTGCTGCGCTGGCCAAAGAAAACATCGTCTTCATCGGCCCGCCTGCCAGCGCGATTGCGGCGATGGGCAGCAAGTCCGCGGCCAAAGCGCTGATGGAAAAAGCCGCCGTGCCGCTCACGCCGGGCTATCACGGCGACAATCAAGA
>JBJOQV010000290.1:0-2712 GCA_046049785.1 Pseudomonadota bacterium | reverse complement strand
TGCGGCACTGCAAAACTCATGAAGAACACTCCTGCAATAACGGCACGACCTACAGCGTTGACCATGGATGATTGCTCCGCGGCGATGATTGGGACGGCCGGAAGTTATAAACGCACCGGCTCGCGATTGAGTGCCGCTTTGTAAGCAGCGACGGTATTTTTATAGCCATATTCGAGTGCATCGGATGTCAGTGCGTGACCGATCGATGCTTCGGCAATACCCGGCACGTTGGACACAAATGCGGGCAGATTGTTCAAGTTCAAATCGTGCCCGACATTGACTTGCATGCCCAGCGCCAGCGCTGCTTGCGCGGCTTGCGCGTAAGCACCCAACACCTGCTCCTGCTGCGACGTGCCGCAGGCATCGGCCCAGGGCTTGGTGTAGAGCTCAACACGGTCTGCGCCAACGTCAGCCGCGCGCTTGATCTGTGCAGCATCCGGGTCCATGAACAAACTCACGCGAAAACCCTGCGCCTTCAGTACGCGCACCACCGGCGCGACGCGCGCAGCATCCTTGCTCAGATCCCAGCCATGGTCGCTCGTGGCCTGTGCGTCTTCATCAGGCACGAGCGTGCACTGATGCGGTTTGGCCGCCGCCACCAGTGGCATGAACGCCGCCACGCCGCTGGTAAATGGATTGCCTTCAATGTTGAACTCTATGCCCGGGTGCTGCGCAACAAACGCGGTCAACGCATGCACGTCGGCCACCGTGATGTGCCGCTGGTCTGGCCGCGGATGTACGGTGATGCCATCTGCCCCGGCGTCCACCGCCAACTGCGCAAAATGCAGCAGATTGGGGATGCCGATGCCACGCGAATTACGCAGCAGCGCAATGCGGTTTAGATTGACGGAAAGCTTAGTCATTGCATATCGATTCAATAAGTAACTACGCAGTATCCATGCGCTTTCCCAAGCAAAAATAACTGGAAATGCGCATGAATACTGCGTAGAAGTCGTTTTGAGCCAGCTTTCAGCGCAACAAACGGCCTTGCAGGCTCTACTTTAGTGGATTGAAAACGCCGGCGTGCCCCGACCACGCGCCGCAATGCTGGCACGCAGCCGCTGGCGCAGCGCGTGCATGAGCGCGGCAGCTTCATCCGGCGCACGCACCTGCTCTTTGCGATACGCAGAACCGTCTGGTTTGCGCGAGAGCATTTTCATGTTGATCAGCTCGCGCCGCAGCGTGACGGGATCGTCAAAGCAGTTCAGGCTGCGCAGCAGATTGGTGATCGCGCGCTCGGTGTACACGCGCTTGGCATCCACATGCATCCACAGCCCCCACAGTGCCAGCCGCTGCACCGCGAACTTGTTGGGCCAGCGCGTGAGTCGCCCGATGTCGTCAAAATGCCCGAGCGCTTTGACGGCATGTTCAGACAGCGCCACGGGCGCTGCCACGCTGGGCGGTGCAACCCCACTTTGTTTACTGTGCGCAGCGCGCAGGCTCTGGTAGTTGCGGTGCCCCGCCGCGCGCGACAGGATATTGAGCCAGCTCAAATGACTGGGCGGCTTTTCGAGCTTTTCAGTTTCGGTGGCAAGGGTGCGCGCCAGCGCTGAAATATCCGGCGCGTAATAGGCAATGGTGTCTTTGGACATGCGGAATCTCCGTTCATGCCGTACCTATTTCATTGCTGGTGGTTGCCGGCTTCCAACGCGGCACGACAATCAACGTGATCCGAATTGAAGGGTTTTGATGGCAGGTTTAGCTGAGCACATTGCTCCGGCAACGCCTGGGTGAACTGCCGACCAGAAGCGAATTATACCGGTGCGCAGCTACTTGCCGGCAGTTGCATCCACCACTTGCAGCCAGCGCCCACCAGCACCTTGGCTGCCGGCGGTGCAGGCCAGCTTGACGCCTGCTTCTTTCACTTCCAGCACATCACCGGGCTTATAGCGCTCGCTTTTGTACAGGCAATGCGCGCCGTCTGAGGCAACTTGCGTCGCCACGCGCATGTCAGGCTTGTACGGATCACCGGAAATGCGGAACCAGCTGCCTGGCGCATACTTGATTTCCATCACGGCAACAGCGCCGGCCACCCCGGTCACCGCCCCAATCAACGCTGCTACGGCCACTTGCCTCATGCCCTGCCCTTTCGCCACACTTTGGGTCTTTGCCAATGCGTTTTTAGCCTTGTTCTCAGCGCGTGGCTACCTGCCAGCGCGTGAACTGCAGATTTAGGCGTGTGAATGGTGAGTATCAGAAAAAACGGAGCCCAAAGGCTCCGTTTTTCACGCTAGACGCTGAACGCCAAACGCTAGACCGCGATCACTGCTGTTGCTGCGCCGCCGGATCGCCGCCCGCGGGCGCGTCCATCAACGCTTTCATGGACAGACGCAGTCGGCCTTTGTCATCGGCCTCGATAACTTTGACGCGCACCTTCTGGCCTTCTTTGAGCACATCGGCCACGGCCTTGACGCGCTCGTGGCTGATCTGGCTGATGTGCAGCAAACCGTCTTTACCGGGCAACACCGACACGATCGCGCCAAAATCCAGCAACTTAAGTACGGAGCCTTCGTAGACGGCACCGACTTCCACTTCCATCGTGATCTCTTCAATCCGGCGCTGCGCTTCGCGGCCTTTGTCGGCGTCTACGCTGGCAATGGTCACGGTGCCATCATCGGTAATGTCAATCTGGGTGCCGGTTTCTTCGGTCAGCGCGCGGATGGTGGCGCCACCCTTGCCGATGACGTCACGGATCTTCTCCGGGTTGATCTT
>JBJOQV010000289.1:0-4229 GCA_046049785.1 Pseudomonadota bacterium | reverse complement strand
ATCTGCGCATACGCGGCCTCGCGCGCCTTAAGGTTGCTGCCTGTCATGACGCCTTTGCCGGGATGCACGCCGTTGGGTACATCCATGCGGCGGCGCAGGGGCGCGTTGGGGCTGTCAAAGTCATGCACGGCGTTTGGATAAACGATGGTCTTGACGCGGTGTTCGCCCGCGCCTTTGCCATCCAGTTCCGCGCAGGGCGCGGCCGGCGTCCAGTCATCGTCCTGCCCAATCTGGATCAGCAGCGGCGCGCGCGGTGCATAGTCGCCGCGCTTGGCGTAGGCGGTGCAGCCGGGGTAGAAGGCAATCGCCTTTTGCAGTTTGCTCAGCTCCGGCAAGGTGCTGCGCGTATCCATCGCAGCCAGCGTGACACCGCCGCCGTGTGACCAGCCCAGCAGCACTAGCCGCGCCGCTTGCGTGTTCGCACCCAGCCACCGCACCGCTGCAGCAACATCCTGCAGGCGGTCTTTCTGCTTGAGCGTGCGCTCAGAGAATTTGACGGTGCACAGCGTCTTCAATCCACGATCGGTCAGGCTGTCAGGAAACAGCACCGCAAATCCGTTGGCATTTAAAAATTCCCCGGCCGCGCGATGCCGGGCATTGAGCGCGCCGTCTTTGCCATACAAGCCGCCGCAGCCGTGCAGGGCAATGACCGCTGGCGCATCCGGTTTGCTGGCCGGCAGCCACCAGCCGCGCAGGGTTTGTGCACGCGCATCCGGGTTGACGCTTGCAAGCGCAACGCGCTGCGGCGATGCAAACGCGGGTAGCGCGAAGGCAAGCAGCAGGATGAAGAGCGTTTTCATGTCTTTCGCCGTTGCATCACGTTGTAGATCACCAAAGCGCCGATCACCATGGCGGCGCCCAAAATTTCCAGCAGCACAAATTGCTGGCCCTGCGTCAGCGCGATCAAAAACGTGATCACCGGCGCAAACGGCGCGAACAGCCCGGCGTTCAGCGGCCCCAGATGCCGCACCGCCATGCTCCAGGTCAAAAACGAGATGCAGGTGACAAACACCACCAGAAACGCCAGCGGCCAGAACACGGCCTGCAGATCGGCCATGCTCGGTGGCGTGGCCGCATCCATCGCGTAGGCCACGATGCACGCGCCAATCAGCGCCGCCGTGCCCGCCAGCGTAGTCTGCGCGGTAAACGCCAGCGCGCTTTGCCCTTTGGCACCCATGCGCTGCCCGCCGATTGTGTAGAACGCCCAGCACAGGCTGCTTGCCACGATCAGCAGATTGCCAACCATGGCACCGCTGGCCAAACGGCTCAGGTCGCCCTGCGTCACCACCAGCCATTCGCCCACCACAACGCATCCAATGGCGGCCACCACCCCAAGGTTGGGGCGCGAAATGCCGGTGCGCCATTGGTAAAACGCCAGCCACACCGGTGTGAGCGCCAGCAGCGCAGAGCCAACCTCAGCGCGCGTGAGCGGTGCGCCCTGGTACACCAAATGGCTGTAGCCAAAGTGGCCGGCCACGCCGAACAATATCGCCATCGGCCACAGACTCTTGCCGCTCGCGCCGTCGCGCGGCCGCAGCACCTGCCAGCCTTCTGTGCGCACGGCGAGGGCTAGGAACACCAGCGCCCCAATCGCAAAGCGGCCGGCATTCAGAAAGTAGGGGTCGATCCTGGCCAGCACGGTTTTTGACACTGGCAAGAATGCGCCCCAGATCAGGATGGTCAGGCAGGCCAACGCAATCCCGCGGCCAAGGCTGGGCGTAAAGCGCGCGGATGCCGCCTGCGCGCCGCTCAAGCGCCGTGCTTTCCGGCGTCGAACGCGGCGTGGGCGCGCTGCGCGAGCGCAAGCGGCACGGCTTCCAGCGGCGTGGCCATGGCATCGTTCCAGCGGTTCAGAAAACCAAACATCCCCACAACGCCAAGCATTTCCACGATTTGCGTTTCAGACCAGTGCGCCTTGAGCTGTGTCATCAGCGCTTCGTCTACCGCACCTGGCTGCGAGGCAGCTGCAAGCGCATAGTCCAGCGCCGCGCGCTCGGCATCGGAGAACAAGTCCGAGCTGCGGTAGTTCCACACCGCCGCAAGCTTTTCTTCGCTGATGCCAAAGTTCTTTGCACCCAGCAGCGTGTGCGCCATGCAGTAGCGGCAGCCCGCGGCTTGGCTGGCGACAAAACCCAGCAGGCGGCGAAAGCCAAGATCGATTTCGCCGGCGGGGTCCATCACCGCGGCGTTCAATTGCGCAAAGGCCTTGACCAGCTTGGGCTTGCGCTGCATGGTCAGCACCGAGTTGGGCACAAAGCCCAGTGTGGTCAGAAAAAAGTTGAAGTGATCCGCCAGCTCGGGCGTGGTGTCAAAGGGCAGGGGAGCGATATGGGGCATAGGTAAAGGCGTTGCGGCCGGCAGGCTGAATCTGCTGTTGTACCGCAAGCGCGCCTGATCACCTTTTTGATACGGATCGAGAAGGCAGCCACGCAATATCCACAAGGGTTTTGGAGCAAAAGTGGCTGAAAATGCCCATGGATATTGCGTGAACACTTTTAAGCGCGCTTTGGCGGCCAGGTTTTCACTGCCATAATCGGTAGCCATGCAAGACGCGCCACCCAACTCCACCCACCCCAAAACCCGCGCCGCATGGCGCGCGTGGCTTGCGAAGCACCACACCCGCACCGAAGGCGTGTGGCTCATCACCTACAAAAAAGCCACAGGCAAACCGCGTGTGGAGTACGGCGATGCGGTGGAAGAAGCGCTGTGCTGGGGCTGGGTAGACAGCAAGCCGCAAAAGCTGGACGAAGAACGCTCAATGCTCTGGTTCGCCCCGCGCAAGCCCAAGACCGGCTGGAGCAAACCGAACAAAGAGCGGGTCGAGCGCATGATCGCCGCCGGTCTGATGCAGCCCGCGGGCATGGCCAAGATTGAAGCGGCCAAGAAAGACGGTTCGTGGGAAAAGCTGGATGCCATCGAGCTGCTCGAAATTCCGCCGGATTTGCACAAGGCGCTCAAGTCAGTGGCCGGCGCGCGGGCGAATTGGGACGCGTTTCCGCGCTCTGTAAAGCGCGGGATTTTGGAGTGGATCAGTATTGCGAAGCGGCCCGAGACGCGTGCCAAGCGCGTGGAAGAGACGGCGCGGCTGGCGGGGGAGAACAAAAGGGCGAATCAGTGGAAAGGTTGAAATCTGGTACGTTCTTATCCATCTCATCGCTATTGAGTACGTATGCCAACTAGCGCGAATATCTACTACCCACGTCTGATCAGACGCGTTCAAGCGGTGCTGATTGATGAGTTTCTGATTTTTCTGTCTGTATTCCTGTGTTTAATTGTGGGTACAAACGCAGGTGTTCAAAGCGTCGTGGGAAAAGTGATGTTGATCGCCGTTCCCATATTCATTCTCGATCCTGTCTTGACGAGCTTTACTGGGGGAACGATTGGACATCATCTTCGTGGTGTTCGCGTGGCAAAGCTCGATGGAGTGACTAGGATCAACATCTTCGCTGCAACGCTCCGGTTCGTGGTGAAAATCGTTCTGGGATGGCTGTCGTTTCTCATCGTGCCTGCAAGCCGGCGACATCAAGCGATCCACGACAAGCTGGTGAAGTCAGTCGTTGTGCTCAAAACCACTGACGGACTGCCTTCGTACGACGTGTTGCAGGAGCGATCAGGTGAAGATCACCAGTACCTGTATCCGTCTAAATTGAAGCGCATCTTCTTCATTGGGCTGTACACCGTTACTGCCACGTTGGTGCTTGGGATCGGCTCTGCGCTGCTGCTTTCGGATCGCTGTCTGGACAATTCTGGGGCGTGCAACTACGTCGAACAGCTCGCTAGCATCGCATTGAGTATTGTGTGGCTGCTTGCTGTCGGTTCAGTGATCGTACTGGGCTGGACGGGGCGGCTTTGGGGCGCGCGGAAGAAACTCTTGGTTTCTTGATGCTTTGCGCAATATCCATACGCAATATCCATGCGTATTTCCAGCCAGAAATGCCCCAAAACCCGCATGAATACTGCGTAGAAGCACTACTCAGCCAGAGTTTCTAAGCCCCGCCGCAATCCCGTTAATACTCAAATGAATCCCGCGCTTGATGCGTTCATCCGCGCTCTCTGCATCGCCTTTGCGGTAGCGTGAAATTAGCTCGACTTGCAGGTGATTGAGTGGGTCAAGATACGCAAACCGGTTGCGGATGCTGCGGGCGAGCAGGGGGTTGGCGGCGAGTAACTGCGTTTGGCCGGTGATTTGCAGCAGCGCGGCTTGCGTGCGCTCCATCTCTTGAAAAATG
>JBJOQV010000288.1:0-3123 GCA_046049785.1 Pseudomonadota bacterium | reverse complement strand
GGCGAGAGAAAACTTGCGAGCAGATAGCCGTGCGCCATATGCAGCTCCAGCATGTCAAAGCCAGCCTGCTCGGCCATGATGGCGCTGTTGCAAAACTCCGCAATCAGCGCATCCATGTCGGCGCGGCTGACTTCACGCGGCGTTTGGTTGACGCCGCGCCGGTAAGGCAGCGCGGATGCGCTCAGCAGCGGCCAGTTATCGCGCGGCAGCGGCGCATCCATCTTTTCCCAGCCCAGCTGTGTAGAACCTTTTCGGCCCGCATGGCCAAGCTGTATCACCATCTTTGCCGCGCTGTGCCGGTGCGCAAAATCGGTGATGCGCCGCCATGCGTCCACATGCTCAGGCGCGTACAGCCCCGAGCAGCCGGGTGTGATGCGCGCATCCGCGCTTGGGCAGGTCATCTCCACAAACACGAGGCCGGCGCCACCCAGCGCGCGGCTGGTGTAGTGAGAAAAATGCCAGTCGTTCGGCGTGCCATCCACCGCGCTGTACTGCGCCATCGGGCTGACCACCACGCGGTTGGCAATCCACATATCGCGCAGACGAAACGGCGCAAACATCGGCGGCAGCCTGGATTTGTCCACATCGCACGGCAGCACGAGCCCGAGCTTTTCTGCTTCTTGCGTGTTCCACCATGCAGTGATGTCTTCCACCAGAGCAGCATCACGCAAGCGCAGGTTTTCGTAGGTAATCTGCTTGCTGCGAGTCAGCAGACTGATGTTGAACTGCTTGGGATCAAAATGCCAGAAACGCTTGACGTGTTCAAACCAGCCCAGCGAAACATTGGCGCTGTGCTGAATGCGCCCGACTTCATCGCGCCGGCCTTGTTCATACGCCACCAGCGCTTGCGCCAAATCATGCGGCTGCGCGCCCATCGCCTCGTCCAGAGCAATCGCATCTTCCAGCGCGAGCTTGGTGCCCGAACCAATGGAAAAGTGTGCAGTGTGCGCCGCATCGCCCAGCAAAACGACCTGCGTGTTACTCACTTGTTTGTGCCATTTGCCGCAGGTGATGGTGGGGAACTGCCGCCACATGGAGCGATTCGTCAAGACTTTCGCGCCACCCAACTCATCGTGAAACAGCTTTTCCACATACGCCGCAGTGGCCGCTTCGTCTTCCACGCGCAGGCCGGAATTAAGAAATGCGGCATTGGTCGTCTCCACCACCAGCGTGCATTCGCCGGCAGTGTATTGATACGCGTGCAGGTTCCAGATGCCATGCGCGTTTTCACGGAAGCTGTAGGTAAACCCCGGCAGGTTCATGCGCGCACCTAGCCAGGTAAAGCGGTTGCTGCGCAAATCAACCTGCGGCTTGAAGTGATCGCGCCATGCTTCGCGCACCGCGGAATTGATACCGTCGGCCGCCACCAGCAAATCCGCATCGGTATGCGCGGCCGCGCCAGCGTCTTCGGTCCGGTAGAGCACCTGTACACCCAGCTCCTGCGCGCGCTGCTGCAAGATGTTCAGCAGCGTGATGCGCCGGATGCCGGAAAATCCGTGCCCGCTGCTTCTCTTGATTTGCCCGTTGAAGTGGACGTAGATATCGTCCCAATACGCAAAGTTGTCACGGATCGCCGCGTAGCTGGGCGCATCCGCATGCTTGAGATTGGTCAATGTTTCGTCGGAAAGCACGATGCCAAAGCCGAACGTATCGTCCGCCGCGTTGCGCTCCACCACCTGAACCTGCGCAGCCGGGCGGCGCTTTTTGGCCAGAATGGCAAAGTACAGGCCCGCTGGGCCGCCGCCGATGATGTCAATCTTCATGTGTCGCCAGACCCCCCGGAATCCGCCGCCAAGTGCCAAAATCGCACAAGCGCTCGCCAAAATAATTACTTTAAGTCTAAACTAATTTAATGGCGCTTAAGCAGTCAAAAATTTGGGACATCAGCCCGGCGCTGGTACCGGGTTTTCCGGTATGGCCGGGGGATACGACATTCTCCCAGGAGCAGACATGGCAAATTGGCCAGCATGGCAGCCCGGTCAATGTGTCGCGCTTCACCCTTTCTACTCACACCGGCGCGCATACCGACGCGCCGCTGCACTATGACCCGGCCGGTCTGCCAATTGGCAAGGTTGGCCTTACCGCATACATCGGCCCCTGCCGCGTTATTCATGCGCTTGGAGCGCAGGTTATCGGCACCGAACATCTGGCGGGGCAACTGGACCATATTCCCGCACGCGTACTGTTTCGCACCTACTTGCAAGCGCCGCAGACGTATTGGGATGACACGTTTGCCAGCGTGTCCAGTGAGGTGATTACCCAGCTTTCCGCATACGGCGTGCAATTGGTGGGCATTGATACCCCCTCGCTTGACCCGCAGGATTCCAAGTCGATGGACGCACACCATGCCGTGCGCGCACACGGCATGGCCATTCTGGAGGGCATCGTGCTTGATGATGTTCCGGCCGGCGATTACGAATTAATCGCCCTGCCCCTCAAGCTTGCACATCTGGACGCATCCCCAGTGCGCGCCATCCTCAGAAACTTATGAACAATCGACCACACTTTGCAGCCTTGGACGAAAGCGATCCACTGCGCGCCTTGCGCGAGCAGTTTTGCATCGACGAAGGCCTGATTTATCTGGACGGTAATTCGCTCGGTGTGCTGCCGCGCGCGACGCAGCAGCGCGTCAGCGAGGTGGTCGCGCAGCAATGGGGCCAAGGGTTAATCCGCTCGTGGAACTCTGCGGGCTGGATCCATCTGGCCGCCAAAGTCGGCGACAAGATTGCGCAGCTCATCGGCGCCCAGCCGGGGGAAGTGGTTGCCGCGGACTCCACCTCCATCAACTTGTTTAAAGTGCTTGCAGCCAGCATGCGGATTGCGCAGCAGCGCAGCGCAGCGCGTGTAGAAATCGTGACAGAGCGCGGCAATTTCCCGACCGATCTGTATATGGCGCAAGGTTTGGCGCAGCTTTGCCCACAGAGCACAGCTGTGCGCATGCTCGAGCGTGACGAGATTCTTTCAGCCCTGTCGGATAAAACCGCGGTGCTCATGCTCACCCATGTCAACTACAAGACCGGGCAGATGTGGGACATGGCCGCCGTTACCGCGGCTGCACAGGCGCAGGGCGCACTGGTGATTTGGGATCTGGCGCACTCCGCGGGCGCGGTGCCGGTTGATCTG
>JBJOQV010000287.1:0-3185 GCA_046049785.1 Pseudomonadota bacterium | reverse complement strand
CTGCGAGTTTTTGATGGACTACCTCAAGACCCGCGCGCCGTTCTGGAAAAAAGAGCAAACGCCGCAGGGCGCCAAGTGGGTGGACGCGCGCAGCACGGATGATGATGCGGCTGCGCGCTGGGCCGCCCGTCCACAGCGCGATTGAACACGGCTGCGGTGTCTGTGGGTACAGACATGGTGCCGCCTGAACTTTCACCTTGGTACGAAACGACGCACGAAGCTTGGTGGCAAAGCGCGCAGCACTGGGTTGCCACAGCAAGTAGCAGCGCTGCACTGGGGCCGATGCAGCGCATTCGCATCGTGCGTGAGCGGCCGTGGTCATTGATCGCGCGGGTGGATTGCGCCGGCGGCAGCGCCTACTTCAAAGCCTGCGCTTCCGGTGGCCGGCAAGAGCCCGCGTTGCTGCACTGGTTGGCACCGCAATGGCCTGCGTGGCTGCCAAAAATTCATGCGTACGATGAATCACGCAGATTCATCCTGTTGGCTGATGCCGGCCGCCCGGTGCGCGACATTCTCGGCGCGCGCGGCATGCAGCATGCGCTCAGTCAAGTGCTTCGCGCCTATGCAAAGTTGCAAATGCAAACGCTTGCGCAAGGCGCAGCCTTATTGACGATTGGCCTGCCAGACCGCAGCGCAGAAAAACTGCCCGCATTGATTGAGCAGTTGCTGCAATCCGGCGCGCATGCGGCCGGCCGTAGCATGCAAGAGGCCGATGCAATTGCTGCGCAGGTACGCACCGGCCATGCATTGCTGACAGACGTGTGCGCCGAATTGGCGGCAACACCTTATGCGAGCGCGCTGGATCATGGCGATCTGCATACCGGCAATATTCTCACGCGGCGCGGCAGACTTGCCCTCGTGGACTGGGGCGACGCGTGCGTTACGCATCCGTTTTGTTCTGCGCTAGTGGCGCTGCAGTTCAGTGTGGAGTCCATGCCGCTGCGTACGCGTGAAGCCGCTTTGCAGGTTTGGCGCAGAGATTATTTAGCGCCGTGGCAAGAGTTTGCGCCGCGCGATGTGTTGCAGCGCGATTTTGCTTATGCGCTGTGGGCCGGACGCCTTGTGCGGGCGCTGGATTACGCGCAGATGTTCGTGGGCGCCGATGCGCAGACACTCGCGCCGTGGCGGCCGTTGATCGGCAAAGCATTGAGTCAGTGGGCGGCCACGCGGCCGGTGATCGAGCGTGGCAATTTTGATGCGGTGCTGCCGCTGCTGCAGCAAGGGCTGGGGCCACCACCGGCGCTGCAAGAGCGCATCAAGAACCGGTTGCGCGGCGCGGTTGTGCGCTTGATCAAGCGGCAGTAGGGTGTTTAAACGCAGAAGTTTCAAGTGATTACGCAATATTCATGCGGGTTTTGAGCCATTTTTGCTTCAAAACCCGCATGAATATTTCGTAACCACTCTTCTAATGCTTGATGGCAGGCGCTTGCGTAGCAACAACGGCAGTCTCAAGCGTTAAGCCCCAGTCCGCTTGCGCCGCGCCATCCATCAGCAGCTTGGTGGCGGCATGCATCAACTGCGCATTCATCACAATGCCAAGCGCCTTTGCGCCGTCTTTCCACTGCGTTTGCAAGCTGCCGTCAGACATTGGTGTTAGGCTGACTTCATTGACAAGCAAGGGCGCATCACCCAGCGGAAACGGGTTTTTCGGCGGCTTGTAGTGGGGTGAGTAGGGGCTGGTCTGCGCGGGTGCGGGCGCTAGGCCTGCCGCTGGAATACCTTGCCCAAACGGCGTGGAGAAATTGGTGGTGGCCACCGCATGTTCGCGCTCCATGCTTACCAGCGCGCGGCGCGCCTCATCGGTTGCGCCGGCCGGCAGCGCCAGGCTGCGGGCGTGCTCCACGGCGCGTTGCCAGGTCGGCCACAGGTCGTGCAGCAAGCGCCGTGTCAGCCAAGCGCGCACTTCCTGGCCGGCCGTGGTGTTGACGCGCATCAACAACCGGTCTTGCAAAGCGTCGTAAACGATCTGTAGCTGTGCCAGTTCCATCTTGAAATTGCCGTGCTAAAGCCGCATTTTGGCATCAACTGAATACTTTCCAGAGCAAAAACCATGTTTCGTCTAGACAAACTCACCACCCGTTTTCAGCAGGCGCTGGCTGATGCACAAAGCTTGGCGGTCGGACAGGATCACCAGTTTATCGAGCCGGTGCACGTGCTGTCGGCCTTGCTGGATGCCGACGACGGCGGCACCAAAGGCCTGCTTGCGCGCGCCGGCGCCAATTTGCAGCGTGTCGCGCAAGGCATTAAAGACGCCATCAGCCGCTTGCCGCAAGTGCAAGGCACGGGCGGCCAGGTGCAGATTGGCCGCGATCTCATGGGCCTGCTCAACCTGACTGACAAAGAAGCGCAAAAGCGGGGTGATCAATTCATTGCCAGTGAACTGTTCTTGCTCGCCGCGGTGGAAGACAAAGGCGACACCGGCCGCCTGCTGCGCGACGCCGGCTTGACCAAAAAAACGCTGGCTGCGGCGATTGATTCTGTGCGTGGCGGCGAAGCGGTGCAAGACGCAGAAGGCGAAAGCGGCCGTGAGGCGTTGAAAAAGTACACGGTCGATCTGACCGAGCGCGCGCGCGGCGGCAAGCTTGACCCGGTGATCGGCCGTGACGATGAAATCCGCCGCGCGATCCAGATTTTGCAGCGCCGTACCAAGAACAACCCCGTGCTGATTGGCGAGCCGGGCGTGGGCAAGACCGCGATTGTGGAAGGCCTAGCCCAGCGCATTGTGAACGATGAGGTGCCGGAAAGCCTGAAAGGCAAGCGCGTACTGGTGCTGGATATGGCCATGCTGCTTGCAGGCGCCAAATACCGCGGCGAGTTTGAAGAGCGCTTGAAGAATGTGCTGAAAGACATCGCCAAAGATGCCGGCCGCACGATTGTGTTTATCGATGAGCTGCACACCATGGTGGGCGCTGGCAAGGCAGAAGGCGCGATTGACGCCGGCAACATGCTCAAGCCTGCGCTGGCGCGCGGCGAGCTGCACTGCATCGGCGCGACCACCTTGGATGAATACCGCAAGTACATCGAAAAAGACGCTGCACTGGAGCGGCGCTTTCAAAAAGTGCTGGTGGACGAGCCAAGTGTGGAAGCGACCATCGCCATCCTGCGCGGCCTGCAGGAAAAATACGAGCTGCATCACGGCGTGGACATTACCGACCCGGCGATTGTGGCTGCTGCAGAACTTTCTC
>JBJOQV010000286.1:0-4157 GCA_046049785.1 Pseudomonadota bacterium | reverse complement strand
TCTCTGTGTCTCTGTGGCTAAATCTTTGCACGTCCATACATACAATCACCCGCCTTCACCGAACTTATCGTGAAACAAGCCGGCCACGGTGTTCAGCGCCTCTGCTTCATCTGGCCCATCGGTTTCCAGCACCACTTCTGCGCCCAGCCCGGCGGCCAGCATCATCACGCCCATGATCGATTTTGCATTGACGCGCCGGCCATTGCGCGAGAGCCAGATTTCAGACTGAAACTTGGCCGCGGCCTGCGTGAGTTTTGCGCTGGCCCGTGCATGCAGGCCGAGTTTGTTGGTGATGGTAATGGTCTGCGTCAGCATAGGTCCTATTGAACCGGCGTACTGTTTCTGTTGTTTACTATTGTTGTTGCTGCTCCGCAAAGCGGCGCGTGCCATCGGCCGATGGTTTGTAGCTTTGATTTTGCGGTGCTGTGCTGGAGATGCGCACCACGCCTTGCGCCGCGCCGGACACCAAACGCTCGGTCAGCGCGTACAGCGGCAGATTACGGTAGTTCAGGGCGCGCACGAGTAGCGGCAGCGACACGCCGGTAACGACTTCCACCTTGCCGGGCGAGGACAACGCGGATGCGCAGTTGCACGGGCTGGCGCCGTACAAATCGGAGAACACCAGCACGCCGTCGCCATCGTCAAGCTGCGGAATCGCCTCGCAGGCGCGGGTGTTGACTGTATCCAGCGGCTCGTCGGCTTTGACGTCGATGGCGATGAGCTTGGGCGGCACCTGGCCATACACATGGCTGGATGCATCGATAAACGCCTGGCCGATCGGTGCGTGGGTAATGAGAAGAATGCCAATCATTGCGGAAAACCCGCCTCTATATCACCTATGTGGTGGATTATCCCGCAATCTCAATGCTGAGCATGGCGCTCGATTGCATCCATAAACAAACCCGCCACATTAATGCCACTTTGTTCCGTAATTTCCACAAAACAGGTGGGGCTGGTGATGTTTATTTCGGTGAGTGAATCGCCAATCACATCGATGCCCGCGAGCAGCAGGCCGCGCGGCGCGAGCACCTGACCGAGCGCGGTGGCGATTTCGCGGTCACGCGCGGTCAACGGGCGGGCCACGCCGGTGCCGCCTGCGGCAAGGTTGCCGCGCGTTTCGCCTTCTTTGGGAATGCGCGCCAAACACCAATCCACCGGCACGCCGTCGATGATGAGGATGCGTTTATCGCCCTCGCTGATCGCTGGCACGAATTGCTGCGCCATGATGGTCTGCGCGCCGTTGTGCGTGAGCGTTTCCAAAATCACGTTCAGATTGCGCTCGCCCGCCGCGCAGCGGAACACGCCGGTGCCGCCCATGCCATCCAGCGGCTTGTAGACCACGTCGCCATGCTCGGCATGAAAGGCTTTGAGCGTAGCCATGTCACGCGCCACCAGCGTGGGCGCGGTGAATTGCGGGAACTCCAGGATCGCAAGCTTCTCGGGATGATTGCGCAGCGCCGCGCCGCTGTTGAACACATGCGCACCTTGTTGCTCGGCGCGCTCGAGCAAATGCGAGGCGTAGAAATATTCCAGATCAAACGGCGGGTCTTTGCGCATGATGACCGCGCCAAACTTTGCCAGCGGCATCACGGCTTCGCTTTGCACCGCAAACCACGCCGGCTTGCTGCCGGTGAGTGTGATGGCCTGCGCGTGCGCGTGAATCGCGCCGCCCGCTACCGCGCTTAAATGGCGCGGCTCGCAGGCAAACAACTGGTGACCGCGTGCGCCGGCCTGCGCCATCATGGCGTAGGTGGAGTCTTTTTTGAGATTGAAGCTGGCCAACGGATCGGCGATGAAGAGAATATCCATGCAGTTTTAGCGAAGGAAAAACCTGTTTATGCAATGTCCATGCGCCTTTTGAGCCACTTTTGCCCCAAAAAGCGCATGAATACTGCGTTTTCGATGTGTGAGTTTAAGCTGCAACGGCTTCCAGTTGCTGCTGCGGATCGGTGCGCTCCAGCTCGACCGAGGCAGCCAAGAGCGCCAGGCGGCCGATCACGCCGTAGGTGTAAAAGCGGTTGATGCCTTTGTCCGGCGAATCAGAGCAGTCTGGCGTGTTGCACGGCGCGGCAAAGGGCAGCGGCTTGAAGGTCATGCCGGGCGCGTTGAGATTTTCATCGCGGCCGCGCGCGGCGTTGATGCGGTAAAAGCCGCCCACGACGAACTTGTCCATCATGTACACCACCGGCTCGGCATTGGCGCCTTCCACCTGCTCGATGGTGGGCACGCCTTCCTGGATCAGCACATCGCTGACCTCAAGGCCTTCTTTGACCACACTCATCTTGTTGCGCTCTTTGCGGTTTAAGCCCACCACATCGTCAGGGCTTGTCACCTTCATGATGCCCATGCCGTAGGTGCCTGCATCGGCCTTCATGATCACAAAGGGCTGCTCGTTGATTTTGTATTCGCGGTACTTGCGCGCTACGCGCTCCAGCACTTGCGAGACTTTATCTGCCAGTTCCTGCTCGCCCACACGTTCGTGGAAATTGATGCCGCTGGCGTGCGAAAAATATGGATTGATCAGCCAGTGATCGATGCCGATGAACTTGCCAAACTGGCGCGCCATATCGTCATACGCGGCAAAGTGGTTGGACTTGCGCCGCACCGCCCAGCCCGCGTGCAGCGGCGGCAATAGCGTCTGCCCCGGCGCCAGCCCTTCCAGAATCTTGGGAATGCCGGCCGACAGATCGTTGTTCAGCAGAATCGCGCAGGGGGTGAAGTCTTTCAGGCCCACGCGCGCACCACTGGCGGTGTGGGTGCGAACGATCGGCTCGACCGTAATCGTTTGGCCGTTGCCCAGATCAAGCTGCGTGGGGCTCGTGACGTCTTCTGCAAGCGTGCCCAGGCGCACGGTCAGCCCGGTTTGCTTGAGAATCTGCGCCAGCCGCGCGACGTTTTGCAGATAGAACGTGTTGCGTGTGTGCCGCTCTGGCACCAGCATGAGTTGCTTGGCCTGCGCGCAATACTTTTCAATCGATGCTTGCGCCGCCATGATCGCCAGTGGCAGCGCATCGGCGGACAAATTGTTGAACCCACCAGGAAACAGATTGGTGTCGACCGGCGCCACCTTGAAGCCTGCGTTTCGCACATCCACCGAGCCGTAAAACGGCGGCGCGTGCTCCTGCCATTGCAGGCGGAACCAGCGCTCGATCTGCGAGCTGGCGTCCAGAACGTTCTCTTCCAACTCCTGGAGCGGGCCGGACAATGCGGTAATGAGATGTGGGACCATGATTGCTCGCGCGGTAAACCTGCAAATGCAGGCCGGGAAAAAGCTTTTCAAGCATTCTATGCAAACTTGACGCAGCGCGTATGACGCCGCGCATGCAAACAGTGCATTGCACCCATGCGCGGCAGGGCTCAATAACCTTGCACGTTGTAGGGCCAAAAAAAAGCGCCGGGCTGTGGCAGCACCGGCGCAATCATTCCGACAGGCGCTAGCCCTGCCGGACCGAGAGCAAATCGTCTTTAGTGATAGGCGCTTTCGCCGTGGCTGGTGATGTCCAGCCCTTCGCGCTCGGCCTCTTCAGGCACGCGCAGGCCAATCACGATATCAATGATCTTCAGTGCGATAAAGCTGACCACGGCCGACAGCACGATGGCCACGATCACGCCCTGCGCCTGAATCCACACTTGCGCACCAATGCCGCCAAACTCGCCGCACTTGTTGGTGACGTAGTTGCAGATGCCGGTGCCGCCCAGCGACGGCGCAACAAACACGCCGGTGAGCAGCGCGCCCACAATGCCGCCCACGCCATGCACGCCAAATACATCCAGCGCGTCATCGGCACCGAGCATGCGCTTGAGTCCGTTTACGCCCCATAGGCAGACCACACCAGCCACGAGACCGATGATCAGCGCGCCGCCCACACCCACAAAACCGCAGGCCGGTGTAATCGCAACCAGGCCGGCCACCGCGCCGGAGGCTGCACCGAGCATGGAAGGTTTGCCCTTGAGCATCCACTCCGCGAAAATCCAGGCCAGCACGGCCGCAGCGGTTGCCACTACAGTGTTGATGAAGGCCAGCGCAGCGATACCGTTGGCTTCCAGATTGGAGCCGGCGTTAAAGCCAAACCAGCCCACCCACAGCAGGGATGCACCCACCATGGTCAGCGTCAGGCTGTGTGGTGCCATCGATTCGCGGCCATAGCCAATGCGCT
>JBJOQV010000285.1:0-4173 GCA_046049785.1 Pseudomonadota bacterium | reverse complement strand
TCAGCGGGGCGACCACCTCAGTGACAAAGCGCGCCAGACCCATGCGCAGCAGCGCCTGCGACAAGCTGCGGCGCAGCTCCTCGACCTGGTGCGTTTTGACCAAGTCCAGAAATACCTGCAGGTTCTGATTCAGCGAGCTTTCAGACTGCACCTCACGCTGCGGCGTGACGATGGTCTCGGCAATCTTTTGCAGCTCGTCAATTGAATAGCCGATGATCTTGCCGGGCCGGTGACCGGCATCCATCAGGCGTTTGACCACGCGCAGCTTGTCCACCTGGTCCAGCGGATACACGCGCTCGCCAAAGCCGTCGCGATTGGGCTGCGGGAAGCCGTAGCGGCGCTCCCATACGCGCAAGGTGTCTTTGGAAAGACCAGTATCCCGCTCCACGGCGGAAATGCTGATGGCAATTTGTTGACCTGACGCGGTCCGGTCGTTCATGTACTACCCACGGCTTCCCGGGTGCGGCGGCGCCACCCAAAACTCAAGCAGTCAACAGAGCCGCTTGAGTAAATGAAATAATGTTTGTCCTGGACAAATCGTTGACTTCTGTGGTTTACAGCCATATTATAGGTCTGCGGGCGCTGATTGACTAGGACAGTTTGCGGCTTTTCGCTGCCGACGCGCCAAGAGTTTTGCGCAAATGTGGCGCCAATGCGCGGTTGAAACTGCCGGCCACACAGGTTTATGCATTTAACGCAACTGGAGCGGTTTGTGAAGTTCTTCCCGGTTCTGGCTTTTTTGATCGTGTGTTGCGCCAGTCCGGCGCACGCGGCCAACTGCCCGGGCTGGATGAACGTCAGCCTGCCGCGGCTGCAGGACGACCAGCCTCAGGCCATGTGCCAATACGCCGGCCGCGTGTTGCTGGTGGTCAATACGGCCAGCAAGTGCGGCTTCACACCTCAATACGAAGGCCTGGAAAAGTTGCATGCGCGGCTCAAAGACCGCGGGCTGACCGTTTTGGGCTTTCCCAGCGGGGATTTTGGCGGGCAGGAGCTGGGCTCGAACAAGCAGATTGCTGAATTTTGCGAGAATACTTTTGGAGTGAAATTTCCCATGTTCGCCAAGTCCAAGGTCAAAGGCCCCGGCGCCAATCCGGTGTTTACCCATCTGGCCGGTGCAACCGGGCAAGCGCCCGCCTGGAATTTTCACAAATACCTGGTTAGCCGCGACGGCAGCCGGGTGCTGAGTTTTGATTCAACGATCGCGCCGGATGACGCCCGTCTCACGTCCGCCTTGGAGCGCATGCTGGCAGCGCCCGCCGCCAAGCCCTAAGGGGGCGGGCGTGTGGCGGGTGCGTGGCACATCATCTGCGCGATCGCATTCGTTTGCGCTGCGGAACGCTGGCCCAATTGTTTTATTGGGCCAACCCGGGAAATCTCCCTCCCTCCCTCCTGAATTCCTGGGGCGTTCCGCAGCCATTCCCATGCTTCGCGGTTTGCGGGCACAATCGGTCTGCAACCCAGGCCCAAAACCAGGGCTTGCAAAGGGCAGGACAACCCGCTTATACTGAGCGGTAACATCATTTACTGTTTGGTATTTACAGGGGTTGGCCAACAGATGAAGCGCATTGCCGTCATTGGGGCAGGAATCACAGGCTTGGGTGCGGCGCACCGGCTGGCCAAGCACCACCACGTCACTTTGTTTGAGGCTGGCGCAACGCTCGGCGGTCATGCCAATACGGTGGACGTGACATTGGGCGGTGTGACGCACGGTGTGGACACCGGCTTTCTGGTGTTCAACGACCGTACCTATCCCAATCTGATCAAGTTGTTTGACGAGCTGGCGGTGCCTACCGCTAAGTCGGACATGAGCTTTTCCGTCCAGGTGAAGGCGCGCGGGCTGGAGTGGTGCGGATCGGATCTGAATGCCGTGTTTGCGCAGCGCAAGAATCTGGCCTCGCCACGGTTTTTGCGCATGGTGTCGCAAATCCTTCGCTTTAACCGCGAATCGACCGCGCTGGTGCAGGCAGACGCGGTGCCGGATTGTTCGCTGGGCGAGTATCTTGCGCAAGGCGGCTACAGCCAGGAACTGACCGACTGGTACCTGCTGCCAATGGCCGCATGCGTGTGGTCTTGCCCCAGCGCGACGATGATGCAGTATCCCGCCCGGACCTTTCTGCAGTTTTGTCACAACCACGGCCTGCTGCAAGGCTTTGATGGCCGCCCGCAGTGGATGACGGTGCGCGGCGGCTCGCGCGAATACGTCAAGCGCATCGCTGCGGGCGTGCAAGACGTGCGCGTCGCAACGCCCGTGCTGTCCGTACAGCATTCGTCGGGCATTGCACCCTGTGTGCAGACGCATGACGGCACACAAACGTTTGACGCGGTCGTGCTTGCCTGCCATTCCGATCAAGCGCTGCGCCTGCTTGCGCGCCCCAGCGCGGCGCAGATCGATGTGCTGAAACATTTGCGTTATGAAGCCAATCGCGCAGTGCTGCATACCGATGCTGCAGTATTACCCAAAACTCCACGCGCTTGGGCCGCGTGGAACTACGAGTCGCGCCAAGCGAATTCAACGCAAGACAGCGCCGTGTGTTGCCACTACCTGATCAACCGGCTGCAGCCACTGCCGTTCAAGCAGCCGGTGATTGTGTCGCTCAACCCGATCAGCATGCCGCAGCAGGTGATTGCGCAGTTTGAGTACGAGCATCCGATTTTTGATGCTGCGGCCGTAGCTGCGCAGTCGCGCCTGCCTGCCATCCAGGGCGCGGACGGGCTGTGGTTTGCCGGCGCATGGGCCGGTTATGGCTTTCATGAAGACGGACTGAAGTCCGGCCTGACTGCGGCAGAGGGCGTGCTGCAAGCGATGGCCGCGTCCAGCCTCGCGGTTGCTGCGTAATCTCCAAGATGAACGCCCAGCCCGCCATCGGTTTCGGCCCCATCCGGCACGTGCGCACCCTGCCTGCGCGCAACGCGTTTTCCTACGCCGGGCTGTTTGTGCGCCTGCCAATGCATGCGCCCTTTGCCAGCGGCACGCGGCTGTTTGCGCGCAACCGCGCGGCAGTGATGAGTTTTTGGGATGCAGACCATGGTGATGGCCGCGCCGATGCCGGGCAATGGCTGCGTGAACTGTTGCAACAAAACGGAATTACCGACGCAAATGGCGAGCTGTGGCTGCATGCCTTTCCACGTATGTTCGGCTACGCCTTCAAGCCGGTGAGCTTTTGGTATGCACACCGGGCCGACGGCACGCTGCGCGCGATTGTGGCCGAGGTCAACAACACCTTCGGTGAGCGCCACTGCTACCTGCTTGAGGCGCGCCGGCACGGCGGGATTCGCAACGGGGAACTGCTGCACGCTCGTAAAGTGTTTCACGTCTCGCCGTTTTGCGAGGTGCGCGGCCGCTATGAATTCCGCTTCTTTGTGAACGATGCGCGCTCGCTGGCGCGGATCGACTATTTCGACGGCGAGCAATGCCTGCTGCAAACCTCGATTGCCGGCAGCCATCATCCGCTCACCACGCGCGCAGCGCTCAAGGCGCTTACCGCAACACCCTGGTTCACGCTGGGCGTGATCGCAAAAATTCACTGGCAAGCGCTCAAGCTGTGGGCCAAGCGCGTGCCCTTCATTACAAAACCCACACCTCCTTCTTCTCTCGTCTCCAGATGAACACTCACGCATTGCAAGGCCGCATTGCGGCGGCTCAACCTGATTTGTCGCAAGTGCCTACGCGCGCGCGCATTGTGCTGTCGATGCTTCATCGCCTAGCACATGGCAGCCTGCAGATTCAGTTGCCCAACGCAACCGGCGCGCGTTTTGGCAATGGCGAGCCACATGCCGCGGTGAATGTGTTGAGCTGGCAGGTGTTTGACCGCGTGATCAAAAGCGGCGACATCGGCTTTGCCGAAAGCTATATGGACGGCGAATTCACCGCCGACGATCTGGCCAAATTGCTGACGCTGCTCAACGCCAACCGGCAGGCGATTGACACTGCGCTGTACGGCAGCTGGTGGGGCGGGCTGCTGTACCGCATCAAGCACTTGTTCAACCGCAACACACGCGCCAAGGCGCGCGACAACATCCAGGTTCACTATGACCTGGGCAACGATTTTTACAAGCTCTGGCTGGACGAAACCATGACCTATTCGTCCGCCCTGTTTGACGGCGACGGTACGCGCTCGCTGGCCGATGCGCAGTACGCCAAGATTGCCCGTATGTTTGCGCAAATGCATG
>JBJOQV010000284.1:0-4210 GCA_046049785.1 Pseudomonadota bacterium | reverse complement strand
AAGCTGGTCGGCGCCTTCCCCGACCGCGACCTGGCGGTGCTGAAGATCGACGCGCCGCGCGAGAAGCTGCCGCCGATCCCGATCGGCACCAGCCGCGATCTGCAGGTCGGCCAGCGCGTCTACGCCATCGGCAACCCCTTTGGCTTGCAGCGCACGCTGACGCAGGGGATTGTGAGCGCGCTGGACCGCGAGCTGCCCACCGCGAATTTTCGCGAGGTGGCGGGGGTGATTCAAACCGATGCAGCCATCAACCCCGGCAACTCCGGCGGGCCGCTGCTGGATTCTGCCGGGCGGCTCATTGGTGTGAATACTGCGATTCGCTCGGCCAGCGGTTCCTCTGCCGGCGTGGGGTTTGCGATTCCGGTGGATTTGGTTAACCGCGTGGTGCCCTCGTTGATTGCGCGCGGCCGCGCGCCGCTACCCGGCATCGGCATCAATCCGCTGCGGCCGGACATTGCCGCGCGCAACGGCATCAGCGGCGTGGTGGTGGCAGAGGTGGGCCGCGGCACGCCGGCGGCGGAAGCCGGCCTCACGCCGCTCAACGCCCGCACGCGCGAGCTGGGCGATGTGATTGTGGCGGTGAACGGCAAAAAGGTGGAGACGCTGTCCAGCTTTGTGGCCGAGCTGGACCGCGTGGGCATCAACAACACGGCAGAGCTCACCGTGCAGCGGCAAGGCAAGGAGCGCAAGGTGCGCGTTAAAGTGATTGATCTGCGCGCGTGATCAAACGCTGAATTGCGTGCTCTATTCTGCTTCATTGAGTAGGCGACCCACGGGTGTCATTCCCGCGCAGGCGGGAATGACGAGCTTCCTCTTTTGCTCAAATGCTGTGTATCTACTCGCAGCCTCAGGCCATCCTGCCACCTTGTAAAGTAGTGCCCATGAATCCTTCAGTCATCGCTGTCCACGCCCACGCATCGCATGCCTTCAGCAAAACCGCGCAGCCGCAGATCAACTTGCTTGCCGGGCTGGGTGTGGAAGGCGATGCGCACTGCGGCGCGCTGGTGAAGCATCGCTCACGCGTGGCGCAAGACCCCACGCAGCCCAATCTGCGGCAGGTGCATTTGATTCATGCGGAGTTGTTTGACGAGCTGCGTGCCCAAGGTTTTGCCGTGGCGCCGGGCGATTTGGGCGAGAACGTCACCACGCGCGGCATTGCGCTGCTGTCGCTGCCCAAAGGCGCGCGCCTGCGCATTGGTGCCGATGCGGTCATCGAAATTACCGGCCTGCGCAACCCTTGCGGGCAGATCGAGAACTTCCAGACTGGCCTGCTCGCCGCTGTGCTGGGCCGCGGCCCACATGGTGAGCTGATCCGCAAGACAGGTGTGATGGGCGTAGTGACTTCCGGCGGTATGGTGCGCGCGGGTGATGCAATTGCGGTCGCGCTGCCGGTGGGTGAGCATCGTGCGCTGGAGCGGGTGTGAACACCTGCACAGTGCCTACGCAATATCCATGCGCCTTTCGGAGCAAAAATGGCTGTAAAAGCTCATGAATACTGCGTCATCGCCTTCTGAATCAACCGTTCTGGCACAGACACGCATATGGTTGGAACGCGCCGTCATCGGCCTGAATCTGTGTCCCTTTGCCAAGGCAGTGCACGTCAAACAGCAAATCCGCTGGGTGGTGAGCGATGCGTCTTCTACTGCGGCGCTTGCGCAGGTGTTGCAGCATGAGCTTGCGCTCCTGCGCGATGCAGACCCTGCGCTGATCGACACCCTGCTACTGATTCATCCGCACGCGCTGAATGATTTTCTGGACTACAACGACTTTCTGGATGAAGCCGATGCGCTGCTGAAAGCGATGGATTTGGATGGCGTGATCCAGATCGCCAGCTTTCATCCGCAGTATCAATTTGCCGGCACTGCTGCAGACGATGTAACCAACTGCACCAACCGCTCGCCATACCCGATGCTGCATTTGCTGCGTGAGGACAGCGTGGCGCGCGCCGTGGCCGCCACGCCGGATGCCGCGCAGATCTACGAAAGAAACATGGCCACGTTGCAGGCGCTGGGCGCTGCCGGCTGGCGGGCCTTACTGGCGTCGCCGGATTGACCTGGCCAGCATGCGCATGCCACGCAAACCCAATGCCGGTGTGGGTTTGCACGCATCGACGGTAATTCTCCTACACTTTTTTGGAATTGCGTTGGGGTGGTTTGCAAGGGAGCTGCGCCGCCCTGCGAGTTCGACCCAAGTGTTTCAGACTTTTAAACGGAGTGTGTCATGAAGAAACTCGCCCTATCTGCTCTTGTTCTGTGTGCGCTGCCGCTGGCAGCGCAAGCGCAATTTGCCAAACCAGAAGATGCGATCAAGTATCGCCAGTCGGCTTTTTCTGTGATGGGCACGCATTTTGGCCGCATCGGCGCGGTGGTTAAGGGCGACGTTCCCTTTAACGCTGCCGCGGTGACAGCCAATGCAGAGATCGTCGCTGCAATGTCCAAACTGCCGTACACAGCATTTACTGCAGGCTCGGACACTGGCAACACAAAAGCCAAACCGGAGATTTGGAAAGAGCAAGATAAGTTCAACAAAGCAGCCTCAGACATGCAAGACGCTGTAGGCAAAATGCTGGTCGCAGCACGTTCGGGCAATCTGGACGATGTGAAGAAAACCTTTGGCGCTGCGGGCCAGACCTGCAAGGCCTGCCACGACGAATACCGGGCCAAGTAAGCCTCTGCTTTTGCAGCAAACAAAACGCCCCAACTGGGGCGTTTTGTTTTAGTACGTGCCGAAAGCGTTCCTACCGGTTCACTACCCACCACACGCCCGCACCGCAGGCACCCAGCAGCAGCGCGGCGAAGACGCGGCTGCCCCAGGAATCATTGGCCGCGTGACCACCGTGGGGTGAATACTTGTTGCCCGAGATCATCGGGCCGATGAGGTTTTCACGCTTTTTATACAGGTAGTACAGCACTGCGGCCACATGCAGTGCCACTAGAGCGATGATCACCCACTGGTTGAGCTTGTGCAGCGAAGTAATCAGGCTCACGGTCGCGTTGCTGACGAACTTGGATAGCGGCCCGGCACTCGCGATTTCATCGTCTGCAAACAGGCCGCCCACCGCCTGCGCGCCCAAGATCAGCAGTAGGGCATAGACCGACAGGGCGCCCAGCGGATTGTGCCCCAGGGTGTTGCTGTGGCCATCACGCAGGTACGCGAGCGCGCGAAACGGATTGGGCGGGAAACTCGCAAAGCGCGCATAGCGTGTGCCTACGAGGCCCCACAGAATGCGAAACGTAATCAATGCCAGAATGCTGTAGCCAAACCAAAAGTGATACTGTATCCAGTTGCCACCGACCTTGACGGTGACAAACGAACCGATGATGCACACAACCAGCAACCAGTGGAACAGGCGGGTGGGTAGATCCCAGACGCGAACAGTAGGCACGGATTCCTCCTCACTCTCACAACGAATTTGGTTTGACAGCCGTCTTTTAGCGCAGTTCAGGCTCATTCGCCAAGAAAAAAGCCGCAGCAGGCGCTGCGGCTTTTGTACAGACATGCCCTGCGATCAGGGGGCAATCACTTCCTGCGCGGGATCATCCTTTTTGACGGGTTTGATCAAATCTTCGCGCGAGATGCCCAGCCACTTGGTGATTGGCGCCATCACCAGCACCGATGAATAGATGCCAAAGCAGATACCGATGGTCAGTGCCACCGCAAAGTAATGCAGCGTGGGGCCACCAAAGATCAGCATGGAGAGCACCATGGTTTGCGTGGTGCCGTGGGTGATGATGGTGCGGGAAATCGTGCTGGTGATGGCGTTGTCAATCACCTCGTCCACACTGGCCTTGCGCATTTTTCTAAAGTTCTCGCGGATCCGGTCGGCAATCACCACCGACTCATTTACCGAGTAGCCCAGCACCGCAAGCACGGCCGCCAGCACCGCGAGCGAAAACTCCCACTGGAAGAATGCAAAGAAGCCCAGGATGATCACCACGTCATGCAGGTTGGCGACGATGGCGGCGACCGAGAATTTCCACTCAAAGCGAAAAGCCAGGTAAATCATGATGCCGATGATCACCACCAGCAGCGCGAGCGCACCGTTTTCCGCCAGTTCTTTGCCTACCTGCGGGCCGACAAACTCCACGCGCTTGACTTCTGGTTTCTCGCCGCCCGCCACCAAGGCGTTTTGCGTAAATTTGGCTGGATCGAACTTGCCATCGGTAGCAATTTTGTCGCTCTTCAAGTCTTTGAGCGCCAGGCGCACGAG